>QNBC01000179.1 GCA_003641665.1 candidate division TA06 bacterium | reverse complement strand
TTTACGGGAATTCCCATATCGGTTTCGAGCAAAAATATCTATTTTGACAGAAAATGAGAGTGTATTTCCCTACATATAAGTATTGCTACGTTTGCGGAAGATTAAATGAGAGAGGGTTGAAAGCAAAACCGTATTTTGAGAACGGGGATGTTAATATAGATTTTGATGTAAGAAAGGAGTATGTTGGTGCCGATGTTAACCTTCACGGGGGAATAATTGCTACACTGTTGGATGAAGTGGGATATTGGGCTACATTTATAAAGACATGGAAAAATTGTGTGACAGGGGAGATTTCAGTAAGGTACAAAAAGACGGCAATTGTTGGAGATAAAATAAAGGCCTCTGCAAGAACGCTAAAATCAAACGGATTACTGACTTATGTTGAAGGGGAAGTGGTCAACCAAAATAACGAAATAATCGCCAGGATGAAGGGAAAATACATTACTGCGGAGGGGAATTTTAAGGATTATTTTAAAGATGATGAAGAGCTGCAGAATTACGATTTGGAATTATTCAAAAAAAAGATTGAAGAAAGTGATTAAAGTAAGGTTATAGATTTCCAAAAGGAGGTATAATGATAGAAATATTAATTCATGGTAGAGGCGGGCAGGGCGGTGTTAAAGCCTCTCTTGCTCTTGCTTCGGCTGCTTCGAAAGCGGGAAAGTATGTGCAATCATTTCCTGAATTCGGAGTAGAGAGAAGAGGCGCTCCCATTAAAGCGTTTACCCGTATTTCAGATGATCCCATTGTAGTTAGATCGAAGATTTACAATCCCGATCATGTAGTTGTTCTTGATCCGACTTTGCTACATTCAATTGATGTAACAGAGGGATTAAAAGAGGGGGGATGGATTATTATTAATACGGAGAAATCTCCCGACTCATTTACGGAATTTGCAAAAAGATTCAAGGTCGCAACGGTAAATGCAACGAAAATTGCTGTTGATAACAATCTTGGGAGTAAGGCGGCACCAATAGTTAATACGGCTATCTTGGGTGCGATTATAAGAGTATTAAATGTAGCCAGTAAAGAGGATTTGGAAAAAGGGATAAAAGAATTTGTCCCGGTGAAAGCCGAAGCAAACATTAAGGCGGCATATGAAGCTTACGACCAGGTAAAGCTCGGGAAGGAGGCGTAATACGATGAAACACGATGATAAAGATATAAAAATCAAAGGAGCTTCCGACATGCCGGAAATGCCTGCATCCTTGGGGAGTATGGCACACAATAAAACGGCAAGTTGGAGGAATTTGAAACCTGTTATTGACGAATCAAAGTGTATAAAATGTTTTATATGCTGGAAATTCTGTCCGGATGCAGCGATAGATTTTATAGATGAAAACACACCGCCGAAAATCAATTACGATTATTGTAAAGGTTGCGGAATATGTGCGCATGAATGCCCGGTAAAATGTATTGAAATGGTGGAGGAAGAAAGATGAAGAAAGTAATATTAGGTGATCATGCAGTGTCATACGGGGCTTTATTGAGCAGGGTGCAAACCATAGCTGCTTATCCGATTACCCCGCAAACATTAATAGTCGAAAGACTTTCGGAAATGACAGCTAATGGTGAATTGAAAGCGATATTTACAAAAGTTGAATCGGAACATTCCGCCATGGCATCGACGATCGGTTCTTCTGCATCCGGAGCGAGAGCATTTACTGCAACATCCGCTCAAGGATTAGCATTGATGCATGAAATGCTGCACTGGGCTGCCGGTGCGAGACTTCCTATTGTTATGGCAAATGTGAACAGAGCAATGGCTCCCGGATGGACAATTTGGACGGATCAAAACGATTCTCTATCCGCCAGAGATGTAGGTTGGATGCAGATATATTGCCAGGATAACCAGGAGGTGCTCGATTCCATTATACTTGGCTATAAAGTTTCCGAACAGGTAAATCTTCCTACGATGGTAATCCTCGATGCATTTGTTTTATCACACACTGCTGAAGGTGTTGATGTACCGGATATTGAAGATGTGGATAAATTTCTGCCTCCTTATAAACCGGAAATTAAGATGGATATAAATGATCCTCGTTCATTTGGTGCTCTAACAAGTCCCGATGTTTATATGGAATTCAGATATAAGATGCAACAGGCGATGGATAAAGCTAAAGAGGTTATTGTAGAAGAAGGGAAGAAATTCGGTGACATGTTCGGCAGGAAATACGGACTTGTTGAAGAATATAAAACGGAAGACGCCGATACGATTCTCATTGCATCTGCTACTGTAGCAAGCACCGCAAAAGCGGTTATCGATGAAATGAGAGAAGCCGGTTTAAAAGTCGGATTACTGAGAATCAGAGTCTTCAGACCGTTCCCCACTGAAGAGGTAATCAGGGTTCTCAACGGGAGAAAGAAAGTCGTTGTGATCGATCGTAATATTTCTTTTGGAAAAACCGGTATATTCTTTGATGAAGTCAAGGGGGCATTTTATAACAGTGAAGGGAACAAACCGCCGATGTTCGGTTATATTGCAGGACTTGGCGGAAGGGATGTGACACCAAAAGTAATCAAAGAGATAATGGAAGATGCGATTAAAAAAGATAAACCCGAGAGTGAAATCCTCTGGAAGGGGGTAAAACTATGAGTAAACTTACGATTCCTCAAGAAGAAATAATGTCATCGGGGCATCTCGCATGCCAGGGATGTGCGGGTGCTTTGGCGATGAGGTATATGCTAAAGGTATTTGGAAAAAAGACTATG
>QNBC01000178.1 GCA_003641665.1 candidate division TA06 bacterium | reverse complement strand
ACGTTCAAAAAAATGAATATAAATTTGTCATTTTGAAATTTTATGCAATTTCAAAACCAAAGCGAATTATCATAATTGTCTTACTACCGGTTGTTAATATGTTCATACCTATCTACCCCTGGGTTTGAAGAATCGCTTGACATTGTAATATGAATTCTTTATAATTTATTTATAATCTTTAATAAATCGGATTTACTTTTATAAAATAACAGTCAGTAACAAAGCAAGAAATACGATTACTAAGGTAATATAAGGAGATTGAAATAAAAAAAGCAGTTTTAATTATTTTGCTATGTATTGCCTTCACAGTAGTAAATGCCTTATGCGAATCACTGGATTTCCTTCTTATTGATCCATCACCCTATTCGACAAGTATCGCAAATTGTGGAATAAATAATATAAACAATAATCCTGCCGCTTTTTTTTACAAGCGAAGCAAAGAAGTTTCGTTTTCTCATATTGAGTGGTTCTTAGATACCAGAATCGAACATTTTCAATTTGTTTACAAAATAAATAAATTAGGAATGGCTTCTTCCATTACATATCTTTATACGGGAGATATTCAAGGATATGATGAATCGGGAAATATGATGCCCGTTTTTTCTGTTTATAATATGTCAGGTGTACTATCATTAGGATACACTATATGGAAATTTTCAGCCTCTGTATCTTTCAAATTTATTCAGGAGAAATTAGCTGATGTAACGGCTAATGGATTTGCAATAGATGCGGGAATCATCGCAGATAATATATTACCCGGATTTAGCTGTGGATTAAGTGCATTAAATATAGGTCCTGATATTAAATATTCTGTTCAAAAGGAAAATCTTCCCTTTATTTTGAAAGGCCTTGTTCATTATAAAATTCCTATTTATCCATATGATCTGTTTTTAAATATAAATAAAGGAAGGTATGGTAATATAAGCGGGGGAGCAGGTATAGAAGGACATTACTTTAAAGTATTGTCATTAAGAATCGGATATGTTATAGATCAAACGTCTAATGCACAAAAAGGACTAAAAACCGGGATAGGTATCGATATCTCCAAAAAGTACAAATTCGATTATGCGATTATGCCACTTTCCGAATTCGGTTTATTGCATATTGTAGGATTATCAATATGCTTTTAATAACTAATTATTTTGCGTATGGAATAATAAATAATTACTGTAAAGAGAATTGATATGGTAATAAAAGAGTGTGAACTAATAATTTCGTTTATATTTATTATGATATTATTAAATATTTCAAATAAAATATTTGCAATGAATTATGAAGTGGGACCTGGAATGTCTTATGAAAATATAGGTGATGTTCCGTGGGAATCAATCAATGCAGGAGACAGCGTGTTAATTAATTATCGTCTAGAACCATATAGGGAAAAATGGGTTATTGCTCGCACGGGAACGGAATTGGCAAATATTGTAATTTATGGCATACCTGGTTCGGAGGGTGAATTACCTATTATTGACGGACAGAATGCTACGACAAGAGAAGAACTTAATTATTGGTCAGAAGAAAGGGGGATTATAAATATAGGGGGATCGAATTATCCGAGTCAAATACCGAATTATATAGTAATAGAGAATCTTGATATAAAAGATGCGCGTCCGCCATATTCATTTACGAATGATCAGGGGCAAGTTGGTAATTATTCTAATAATGCTTCATCCATATATGTAATTGAGGGTGACCATATAACGGTCAGAAATTGTATAATACATGATTGCGGTAATGGTTTCTTTGTAAGTCACAATGCAAGCAATGTTTTAGTAGAAGGATGTTACATATATGATAATGGAATCGAAGGTAGTGGTTACCAGCACAATAATTATACAGAAGCTAAAGGAATAATTTTTCAATATAATTATTTTGGACCTCTTAGAGTAGATTGTAATGGAAACAATCTTAAAGATAGGTCCTGTGGTACGGTTATTAGGTATAATTGGATAGAAGGAGGGAACAGACAACTTGATCTTGTAGATTCGGACTATTCCGAAATATATAATGATACATCTTATAGAAAAACATTTGTTTATGGCAATATTCTTATTGAGCAATCGAATGAAGGGAATAGTCAAATATGTCATTACGGAGGAGATGGAGGCAATATATCTCAATATAGAAAAGGAACGCTTTATTTTTATAATAATACTATAATTTCGAAACGATCGGGATACACAACATTATTAAGACTTTCAACTAATGACGAGTATTGTGATGCGAGAAATAATGTTGTATATGTTACGGAAAATGGGAACAATCTAGCATTACTGGATGCTCATGGAACGATTAACATCAGAAATAATTGGTTTAAGTCAGGGTGGACTAATTCTCATCAGGGAGGTAGTTTTGATGGTAATGTAATAGATTCGGGTGGTATTGTCACAGGGGATTCTCCCGGGTTCGAAAATTGGGGTGCTGAAAACTATCATCTTGGTGATAGTTCTTCGTGTATTGATATGGGGTCCGTTTTACCGTATGAAATTATACCGGAATATAATGTGAATTACCAATATATAAAGCATTGTCAATATGAAAATAGACCCTTGGATAATAGTATAGATATTGGTGCCTATGAGTATGATATAGGAGGGATAGTAAATAAATCCGTATATATTTATCCAAACCCTTGCAGGGTATATACGGGGCAGAGATTTATTACATTTAATAATCTTTCATCCAATGATATAATAAGGATATACAACATTTCAGGGAAATTGGTGCACAATTCAGGTAATATTATAAATAACAACTACAGATGGAGCGT
>QNBC01000177.1 GCA_003641665.1 candidate division TA06 bacterium | reverse complement strand
CTTGAAAACGGCGAATATATCATTGACTTAAAAACATTCGAAGAGGGCGGAGACAGTCTCGAATATGAGGATACGGTTTATGTAAACAATGGGAGTTCAGTTGCATCTCCGGGATTCTCGGAATTTAAACTGTCGAAGATAGAGGGAAATTCAGGAGGCATAAATCATCAATCGGAACGAGGGGGATACGAATATGATCCTGTAAATGGCGATAAACTGGCTATATCATACGGAATAGAGAATAAAATATCGGATGTTACAATCGATATAAACGGTGATATCGGTAATGTATATCATAAGATCATCGGAGGTGTGGTTCCTTATGAGGGGAAACCGCTTGAGAGTGACGGAACCGGTTATTACGTATATTCGAAGAATGATACATTTTACATTAAAGTGTTTAATAATTCGGGAAGCATAAAACAGGCTAATCTTTCCGTATCGTCAGTCATACCGAGCGATACGATTTCGATTTACGAGAAGATATATATAGGGAAGAGCGATACAACGGATACATTCAACTATTTTTCCGCCATGAGCTCGGGGGCTGAAATGGAAATAGGTGGTATTATCGGCGATTCGTCCGGAATAGTTGTTAAATTCGGCTCGATTCATAACCGATATTCTCTCAGGAGAGGGGTAAATGATTCGCTTCCGTTTTATTTCGGAAAAGATAAAGTTCCCTTTACGGGCGGAGAAATAACCCTTAATGCAAATAACAGGGAAATCTGGGATCTGAAGAAATTCGGGGGAGCAAATGTCCCCGGCGGGGTTTACGATGTAAGACTCACGGCTGTCGGGAGAGACGGATATGGATATGCGGACACGAGCGGAACGATAAATGTTAAGGATAATATAAAGATAACAGAGGCAACGATAACCCAACCGAATGTAAATCCCTGGGCGGGAATCCCTGCCGGGCTCAAATTAAAACTCAATGAAGACGGTTATGTAACGGTGGGGGTATATAAAGGCAGTGATAAGATAGCTACGGTGCTTAAAAATTATCAATTATCCGGTAACTTTGAAAAGGATGTAAGTTATTACGGCAGTGATAATCTGTCGGGAGGTGATACGCTTTACTTCAAAATAAAAGCGACAAATCTCGGCGGAACAAAAACAGTGGAGAAAATCGCAGGAAACATATTTGTCTCCAAAACGCCTGTTGAGCAATTGAACGGCATATATATCCAGAAAAATTACTTTGAGGGAATAATCGAATCGGATTCCGTATTTAACGGGAAAGGAACATACAACTTTAAGGCGAAATACGAAGCCGAGAACATAAGACCCGTTCTGGCAAGAGGGGATTTGAATGTAAGCACGAAGAAGAAAAGAGAAATAGATATAAATATGAAATTATATGATAAAATTCAAACCGCAGTTTTAGATACAATTTCAAAAAGCGGCACAGGAAAGATAGATGTTCTGGGTTTCAGCGGGGATAAAATTGGGAATGATACATCAGGCAATGAATATAATCTGAGAATAATTAATAATGAATATGGGTATTATAATTCATTGCCACATAATAGTACTATTCCGATTAAACAAAATTACTATTTCAATATTCATTTGAATGATATTGATGACACTCTAAGAATTATAATCGGGAATAAAATAGACTCAGTGGAATATAGTGTCCAAACAAAATATTATAGAATGGTATATTTTAAAATATATGATATTGGTAGTGATACTACATATCTTGGTGGAGATAATCTGATACGCTCAAATAACTATTCTTCCCAGAGTAGTGTGCCATCTTACCCCGTTGCGTTAGATATTATATGTTATAGAAATGTTGATGAATATAATTTGGAAGATACTGTTTCCATAAAAGATTCGCTGAGTATAGACAGTGAAACAGATTCCATTTCTACACAAGTATCGTTTCCTCCCCGATTAGATATGAGAGTAAATGTAGATAGCCGATCTTATTGGTTTACTGATATACAAGACGGTTCAGTAAACAAATATAAGGGATTTATAATAACTCCTTATAAAGAGGGTAACTTTTTAGGAGTCGGTATATCACCTGATACATCGAAGAAAGATTTATGGTTGGATAAAAGCACATATTTTGTTAAAGCGACGATAAGTGATACCGACACCGTGGATATTTCAGATTCCGTGGGAACGGCGAATTTCGATACAATATATTTTGATTCCTATAAAGATAATATATCCGCATGGATTGACACTCCAAATCTTATTTTATCGAGAGCCGTTTCCTCCAATCAATTTGATTACTATCTACCCGATTCGACCATAAAGGGGGAAAATGTTGTTTTTAATAAGGGTGGGACATTCGGTATTTACGGAGATAGCGTTTTTTACGGAAATTACTATGATAAAAGTGCTGAAGATAACTTAAAAATGCACTTGCATTTTAATATGAGGAAGAAAACATCGGATTATACAATTCATGAAAACGAAATATGGAAATCTCCCGAAAATACGATAACAAGTCTAAATGTTAAAAAGTTTTACGGAATCCCGGATACATCGATTTCCGGTATATTGCCCGGTACCGATTATAAGTTAATTAAATATGAGAAACATAACCAGAATAATCAAAATAAAAATTCACGACAAAGCGGAGGGGGAAGCACCGTGACATATAAATTGTATCTTAAGAGCGGTGAACAATTAATCTACCTCGGCAATCAGAATATTGATTCCGTCGAACTGTACTCAAATGAGGATTGGATTTACTCGAATGATATAGAGATCAATCCGGAAAATGCTTAACTACCCCCCATTTTTTAAACACTTCCATATAGTAGAACATCT
>QNBC01000176.1 GCA_003641665.1 candidate division TA06 bacterium | reverse complement strand
CTCACATAAAGTGACGGTCTTTTCCCCGGAAAAACGATTACAAAATCACTGAAATCTTTTCCTCCCTTTTCGGAAACGATGTCGGAAACGTATTTTACGATATCTTTACCGTAAGCAATTTCTACAATTCTACCCATTGACGATCACCTTTTTTCTCTCGTCAACATAAATCAAAATGCCGGTGCACTCTTTTCGGTAAATATCATTTAATACTTTCATGTATCTCTTAATCTGGGCTCTGTGTTTCTCGTTGTAATTTTCACCGGTTTTGTAATCAATTACATAGATCTTGTCTCTCTTAAAAACAAGTCTGTCTACTCTGTACGTATCGTCTTCTCCGGTAACGATTTCCTTTTCATTAAAAACTCTTATGTCCCCCGAGTACATTCCGCTCAAAACATCATCCTTGATTAAAAATTCAAGCAGATTTTTCACGTTTTCCTTTTCAAATCCGTACTTTTTGGAAAGACGGTTCGACAGTTTCACAACGGATTCAATATCGAAAGTTTCAAATTCCTCAAGCATTTTATGGAAAAGTTCACCCCTCGAAATTGCCTCTCTCCTATTCGAATCGAAAATCGTATCTTCCCCGTGAAACACGAGATTTTTATGCCACCTGACATCTGTATGGGGATAACTGTTTTTGATGTTCTCTTCGCTCTTTACCGGACTGCTTTTCTTTGTCTTGGAAGGCAATTCCCCTATGTGTATCTCCTCATCATCATCGGGGAAAAAGAATATCGCTTCCTCACTCTTTTTCTTCTCAATTTCCGGGACAAATATGAACATAATGTCTTCCGCTCTTGTCATTGCAACATATAACAAATTCAGTCTGTCTATAAATTTCCTTGTTTTTTCCTCGTAATAAATCTTACTCAGTCTCTCGGAAAAAGAGGTGAGTTTTTCATTTATCCTTAATAAATTAATGCCTTTTTCCGTCTCCTCGTAATAAATATTTTTATTGCTCCTCCCGCTTTTTTTAAGTATTCCCGGAGGAATAATCACAACGGGAAATGCCAGACCTTTCGCCTTATGAATCGTCATTATCCTGATAGCATCTATATATTCGGGAATCGTTACGTCAAACTTGTCATTTTTCCCTTCTTCATCTTCATCCCCTTCCCATTGTTCCGTTATCTCCTCTATGCTCAGCTCTCCCCTGTCAGACATTTCTTTTATGATTTCGAGAAGCTTCATAATGTACGCTTCGGCTCCATCGAAATTTTCAATGACATTAAAATGTTTTATTATTTCCACGACAATATCGTAATATGGCAAATAATTAACATACCGCATAAACGGTTCTATCTCCTCATCGCAGATTTTCGGGAATTTTTGCTTAAATGATTTGTAAACGGCGGCATCATCTCTATGCGAAAAGGCAAATTGATAAACATCTTCCGCCGAAATCCCCGTCTTTCTCAAAAAGATATTACCAAAAACAAACGAAAAAAAGGAGAGTTTATCAGTCGGATTATTTAAAAATTTCAGGAAGGATACAATTTCATTGACATATCGATTTTCGTTAACTTTCGCTATCTTGCTAAAAATGACATCATATCCTTTTTCCATGAGTATTTTCGCTATGTTTTCCCCGTCCTTGTTCGTTCTCACGAGAATACAAATATCTTTTTTATCATATCCTTTATCCAAAACAACTTTTATCGTTTCCGGAATTTTTTCTTCAAAAATTTCTTCCGTATCACCCGACCGCTCTACACTGACATATCCGTGCTTATTCGCATGGTAAGGTTTTTGTGTGATATTCCTATAGTTATCCAAAATCATCCCGACATTTATTTTTTTCCCCGAAAACGATTTGTCTCCGAGGAAATCCTTTAAATGTTCTTCTCCGAAACATCTGTTGTTGAATTCAACAATCTCCACTGCGCTTCTGTAGTTGCTCGCAAGTGTTGTCTCGTAACATTTCGTTTTGTTTTTATTTTTATCGTATATCTCCGTAAAAAGAGAAGTGTCTCCACCTCTGTAACGGTATATCGCCTGTTTCACGTCACCCACGTAGAAAAGCGAGCCATTTTCAGCAACCACATTCTCTACCAGACTTTCCACAATTTCCCATTGAACTCTGCTTGTGTCCTGAAATTCATCGATCATATAATGGTAGTATGTATTTCCTAGTTTGTAAAATATTTCCGGGACATAACCTTCTCTCAGCACGTTCTTTAAAAGATTTGTCAGGTGCCCGAGAGAAACCACCCCTTTTCTTCTTATGAAATCATCCGTGTTTTCTTTAACATCTTCCAAGAACGCTACATACCTCGCCACATCCAACTCGGCAATTGTTTCCACATACCTGCATATTAAATTATTCAGCCGCTCGATATGGTCTTCGAACAAAAATACATATTCCTTATCATTTTTATTTATTATACTGTCGGCATTCTCAATCTTTATACCCTCGAACTTTCCTCTCTTATATTTATCCAAAGCACTCCGTCTTTTCAGACGAATCCCTTTCTCGTTAGCCAGATTTTCGATTCTTTCGACAACGGATCTTATTTCGCCTTTCATTTCATCTAATCTCGGCTCGGAAACCACGCCGCGATTTTTTATTTCGTTAGTATGCATCAACACGATGTAATTCTTAAGCCCTTCCTCTATCCTTTTCACCGGTTGCCATATGTATTTCCCCTTAACTGAAATATCGAAATTAACGTAATCCATTACCTTTTGAAAAACATCTTTATTCTTTTCCACTTCGCTGACAATACTGTTTAGGGCATACTCAAGCGGTTCTTTTTCATCGAAGTTCAATTCAAAATCCGGGGGGATGCCCATGTCTCTCGCAGAT
>QNBC01000175.1 GCA_003641665.1 candidate division TA06 bacterium | reverse complement strand
ATATCACTTCCTTCCCATATTTTAGTACTTTTACTTTTCTTAATTCTATTCTAATCTGTTAATTTTGCAACATTATACTACACACGATGACAGCATTAATTGGCTGATAATACCCTAATAAGAGGGAATAATCCATGTATGTTATTCTGAATAATAACCCAAATCAGCGTAGGTTTAATACATCTCGTTTGTCCCCCCGGGGCTTGTGCTGAATTTATTTCAGTATCGTTTCAGTGTCTATGAGATTCCGGATCAAGTCCGGAATGACACCCTTACTGTCACCCTGAATTTATTTCAGGGTCTACTACGCCCTCTCGGGAGAGATTCTGAAACAAGTTCAGAATGACAAAGTCAAGCGAAAAAGGACTCTTTTCCTCTTACCCCCGGGGCTTGTGCTGAATTTATTTCAGTATCGTTTCAGTGTCTATGAGATTCCGGATCAAGTCCGGAATGACACCCTTACTGTCACCCTGGGCCCTGTGCTGAATTTGTTTCAGGATCTCACTTTCCCCCATATCTTTAATCATACATACCAAATATAATCAAAGATATATCTCCTCGCAACTTTTATTTTAATATACGATGAGAAAATTATTCTATTTCGTTTTACTATTTGTAGTGCTTTCTCTTACTTTTCTTTTTCGCCGGAGTATCGCCCTTTGCTTTTGTTATAAAGAGGTCCTTCCTCTTCCCACCTTTCTTGAAATAGGAAAGTACAACCTCGGCATCGCCGAAAGGAAGTGTAACAAAGGAAAAATTGTCCAATATTTTTATATCCTCAATTTTCGATTGGGGAACATTGCATTTCCCTCGAATAAAATCAATGAGTTTTCTCTTCGTTAGTTTGTCTTTTCTTCCCTGAGTGACAAAGAGTCGTGTTTTTCCTGTAGTATCGACGAGATTACTATCAATTTCTCTGTATTTCTCTTCATCCAGCGTATCTCTTAGCGAATATTTCAAAAGTGCCGACACGATCTCTTCCGGTTCGTGCTTTTCGAGAAGCCCTGCGGCTATATCATAATACTTATTCAAATTATCATTTTCAATTATCGAAAATATATCGTTCATAACCCGTGATTTGCGAATCTCTATTACATCCTTCACGGAAGGCAGTTTCTCCCTTCTTATCTCCGTCTTCGCTTTTCTCTTAATAAATTGCAATTTTCTGTATTCATCAGGCGTTATAAATGTTATTGCTATACCACCTTTACCAGCTCTTCCCGTTCTTCCGATTCTGTGAACATACGATTTCGGGTCCTGTGGCAGGGCATAATTTACAACATGGGTCAAATCCTGTATATCAATACCACGCGCCGCAACATCCGTTGCCACGAGCACATTGAATTTATGATTTTTAAATTCGTTCAAGATTTTCTCTCTCTGAGCTTGCGAAATATCACCATGTAAACCGCGTGCTTCATAACTACGCTCAATTAACATGTTTGAGACCTCTTCAACATCGATTTTTGTTCTGCAAAATATAAGCCCGTAAAAATCCTCATTTACATCTATGATTCTGCATAAAGCCTCGAATTTATCCCTCTTTCTAACCTCAAAATAGATTTGGTCCGTCTGTTTTACGGTTAAATCACCCTGAGTAATTCTAAAAATCTTGTAATCCTTCATGTATTTTCTGGCAATATCCATAACCTCTTTGGGCATAGTGGCGGAAAATAACATCGTTCTTCTGTCCTGTGGGCAATGTTCTATGATTTCCTTTACATCATCAAGAAATCCCATATCGAGCATCTCGTCCGCTTCGTCGAGTACGAGAAATGATAGATCATCGAGTTTTAATGAATGTCTTCTCAAATGATCGAGAATTCGTCCCGGAGTGCCGATAACTATGTCAACTCCCTTTCTTAGAGAATTGAGTTGCCTTCCTATTGCTTGTCCACCGTATATGGGTTCCACTCGTAAATCCGTTTTCCCTTTTAGAGAATTAATCTCTTCGGCAACCTGAATGGCAAGTTCCCTCGTTGGTGTGAGAATCAGGGATTTTACAGAACCTGAGTGTCTCTTCAGAATATCGATTATAGGCAAGCCAAATGCGGCTGTTTTGCCTGTTCCTGTCCGTGATTGCCCTATTACATCCCTGTCAGTTTCCAAAATTGCAGGGATAATTTGTTCCTGTATTTCGGTAGGTTCCTCAAAACCTTTTTTCTTTAATGCACTTAATGTTTTGTTGGATAAACCCAACTCACTGAAATTTTTCATCGTTTTTATCTCCTTTTCGGTAGTAAAGATACTTGTTTAAACGGTTATTGTCAATAGACAACAAATTTTAACGATAAATAAGCCCGCCTGCACTAAAGTTTCGGCGGACAGGCCCGCCTATAATAAATTTACAGCGGACAGGCTCGACTATAAAAAAGTTCTGGCGGATAAGTTTAGAAATTAACCTGTAATAAACGATATGCCGAAACAAAATCAGTATAATCTCATCCCATGTCACCCTGGGACCTGTGCTGAATTTATTTCAGTATCGTTTCAGTGTCTATGAGATTCCGGATCAAGCCCGGAATAACACCCCCACTCTGTCATCCTGAACTTGTTTCAGGATCTCACTTTCCACCCATGTCATCCTGAATTTATTTCAGGATCTATGAGACCGGAATGACATCCAGGGCAATTATGTTGACAATTAAAATTTATATAGGTTTACAATATGGTTGACAATAACCGTATATATTGCGACATTTCACTGCTGTAATTCTTATATTTTCAATAAAAAAATCGGGAAGGTGTCTTAATTCACATTTTTCTGTTTTTAATATTTGACTTTCCTCTTAATTACCTTTGCTGGCACTCCAACAGAAACCGAATAATCCGGCACATTGGATATCACTGCTGCTCCGGCT
>QNBC01000174.1 GCA_003641665.1 candidate division TA06 bacterium | reverse complement strand
TTCAAGAGACTGTCATAGCCCATTGAACCGTCAGGAAAGGAGAGTTTTGAATATCCCTGGACTTCTTCCATGGCTTTTTCCATCAAATTTGCGCGATTTAAGACGGTATTTGACTTGACATTCTCGTGCATAGTTGAAGTAATAGTCATAATGATTGCTAAAGATGCAAAAGAAAATATTAAAATCGTAACAAGTATTTCAATTAAAGTAAAACCATTTTTGTTCATTTACTTATCACCTCCCCTAAAAGAGTAATTTCAGCGTACTTATTTCCTTCTTTGGTAACTAAAAATAATGAGTCTCCATTGTAAATCTGGGTTTCGCCGTTGGGAGAAAAGTGTAGCGAGCATGTTACTGCGGCAAGACTGGAATGATCGGGTGATTCAAAGGAAATAGCTTGATCAAAAGTCCAAATATTTGAACCGGAAGAAGCATTCCCCGTATAAAGATTTGCATGGCTACTATCACTGTACAAAACCAATTTTACTTCACTATGAGAAAAGACAGCTCGGGTTGATGCAATTGTAATAACATTTTTTAATTTTGCCATTGCACTGTCCTTTGAATATAGTTTTAAATTTTTCATTGGATTTGCCGAAAATACGATAGCCACGATTACACCGATCAAAACTATTACTACGAGCAGCTCGATTATAGTGAAACCTTTCTTAAATCTATCCATATAAACCTCCGTTAATTTTATATGCAATTTAGATGCCAAAACATTTATACATTTATTCTAAGCTATTTCTGGAAAATATTCAATAGGTATATGCAATAAATTTCATAGTGTGCAAAAAATTGCACACTTATCGGATTAAAGATATATTTTTCTCGCGAACTATTTCACCTCTGTTTAAAGCCTTCATTTGCAAAAAGCGATGTTTTGATTTTGACACGGTTCTTGTTTATGAATCCGAGACCCTGAAACGAGTTCAGGGTGACATAAGGGGGAAGGCGAGTCCTTGAAACGAGTTCATGGTAACACGTAGGGGATTCTTCTTCTGCTATTGACATTTGGAATCAATATGGTATTATTAATATAAGATGAGAAATAAAAGTAGTTGCACAATAAACAAACCGAACTTTCCTGACAATGGAAAGTTTTTTTATTGCCCCGGGAGGTAATATGAGAAATATTCGTATTTTAATGGTGCGTCTCGGAATTGATAATAACGATCAGGAATCCAAAAGGCTTTACAAAGAACTTGAAAATGTAGGATTTGATATTCTTTACACGGGTTTACACCAAACGGCAGAAATGATACTTGATGTAACACTCTCTTTTAACGCCGACGTTGTCCTATTCGATCTTGCTCCCAATGCGAATACGAAAGAAATAGAACATTTCGAAAAAATCATAAAATATAACGATTTGTACGAACCGTTGATTGTTGTAAGATCCGGCAAAACAGTTGAAGAACCGTATATAAATTTTAATAAAAACGAAAATATAACAAATATAGCGGAAAGAATAAAAAAACACGTTCATGTCATGAAAATAGTATAATTCCAACCTTGACATAAGAGTGATTAAGTTCTATCATCCTTCATAATGAATGATAGTGATATACTTCGAAATTTAAACGAGCAACAAAAAGCCGCTTGTAAAATCATTGAAGGTCCTCTACTTATTCTCGCCGGTGCGGGAAGTGGAAAAACGAGAACCATAACATATCGAATCGCTTATCTTATTGCTCACGATATCTCTCCGGAAAACATACTTGCCGTTACATTTACGAATAAGGCTGCGGAAGAAATGAAGGAGCGAGTCTATAAAATTGTTGGACCTGTTGCCAATAAAATCACAATGGGGACATTTCACTCCATCTGTTCGAGAATTTTAAGGAAACATGCCGAACTAATCGGATACACGAAAAATTTTGTGATATACGACGAAAAGGACGCACTGAACGTAATAAAGAAGATTATTAAGGAGATGGATCTCCCTGTAGAAAGTTTTGCTCCTAAGAAGATAAGAAAAATTATAAGCAAATACAAGAGGGAATTTGTTAAGCCGAATATGGTGGCAGGTGGATACAACCCCAATACACTTAAAATCGCTACGGTTTATGACAAATATGTTAAATTTTTATTCGGAAACAATGCTATGGATTTTGATGATTTGATAGGCAAAACCGTTGAATTGATGAGCAAGTATCCCGAAATAAAAGAATTTTACAATGAAAAGTTCCGATTCATTCTTGTTGATGAGTATCAGGATACCAACAGAATGCAGTTCGAACTAATAAAGTTACTCGGTGACAAATATAAAAATGTATGTGTTGTCGGTGATGATGATCAATCAATATACAGTTTCAGGGGAGCTGATATAGAAAACATATTGAGCTTTGATAAAATATTCGCAAATACGAAAGTAATCAAATTGGAGAAGAATTACAGATCGACTAAAAATATACTTAAAGCGGCATCCAATGTAATAAAAAACAATATGGGAAGAAAGGGGAAAACACTGTATACCGACTGGAAGGAGGGAGAAAAGATTGAGTTGATAGATGGTTATTCCTCCATGGAAGAGGCGAATCTTGTTATGGACAAAATTAAATCGCTCATTGCTAGGGGCACGAGAGCCGGAGATATAGCAATACTTTACAGGATAAACGCACTCAGCAGGGTTTTTGAAGTTGCGGCGCAAAAATACAGGATACCCTATGTAATAGTCGGAGGAACCAGATTCTTCGAGAGGGCGGAAGTAAAGGACATACTTGCCTATCTGAAAACAATTGTGAATCCGAGAGATAATGTATCGTTGTCGAGGATAATAAATACCCCCCCCCGAGGTATCGGGAAAAAAAGTTTGGAACTGCTTGAGCTTGAAGCTGCAATGAAAGGAGTTTCGCTTCTTGAAATGTT
>QNBC01000173.1 GCA_003641665.1 candidate division TA06 bacterium | reverse complement strand
TCTCTCCTCCTTTTATTTGTTCCATATTTACGATTAATAACATAAATCTATAACTCCTAATCAACATAATCAACAACTTAATATTTTACCCTTTTTATCGCTATTTTTCATATTTGTCAAACCAACATCCCCGCAATATCATTCCTTGCAGTAACTTCCACATTAACTTCACCACTCGATGAATCCAATGAATTATCATGGGCTATAAATTGAACGGATGTATCGTTTATGATTTTAACTTCTGTATTATTCTCTATTTGTCCATTTATTGCCATACTCACATTATCTGTTTTAAATTTCCCTTTCCCATATATTATAACCGAGATGGAATCAACCTTCCCACTGTCCACAACCTCCCCATTTGCAGGAGATTCCTGTGAGAATTGAGGGAAGATGGAATAGGTAGTGTAGTCGTCTTCACTTATATGTCTTGAATGATGAACGACCCCAGGATAATGTGCTCCTGTTGAACTATCTGCTTGGGATTCATAAATATTACATTTACCCGGGAATGAACCGCTCACATAAAGTACTGAATGTCCACTTTTTTTCAATAAATCTCCTTTTTTCAACGCTGTTTTGTTAATCTGTAAGGAGGAGTCTATTAACTGCTGATAGGTGGAATATGTAGAAATACCCCAGCATCTTAATACAAATCCAGAACAATCAATCCCTGCTATATACGGTCTGGGATAAGTATATTGACTTGTATTATATCCTCCCGCTGGCACAGGAGATGTTTTATTCTCTACCCTTGACTTAAAACCTGAAGGAGTATCAAAACCACCCCAGCAATATGCAAGTCTATCATAAGGAGGATTCCCCCCATTTGCTTTCGTCTTATACCAACTATGCCATGTTGGAGTGACAGCCTTTGTACTATCTACAACTGGAGTCCAACCACTTATCGGAACATATTGAGAAGCGGTTGATATTACATCATCCCTTGTTATTTCTTCTCCTTTAATTGATAATGAAAGAAAACAGATGATAAAGATAAAATATAATGTTTTTCTCATCTCCTCTCCCTTATTTCTGTAATTCCCATTTTATTACCTGAACCTTACCTGGAATAAATTTCTTCTTCCAATTTTCTATTTTTAACTCTCCAGTAGGATAAAGATAATAAATATCTCCTGAAGAAGTTATTACTGGATTTTGTACCATTCCATCAGAAGTAATCGTATTTTCCTTTCGTAGTTCTATTATACTTAGTATTTTGCCCTTTTTTGAAACTTTTATAATTATAAAAAACCTCTGTGCCCCCTGTGATATATATTCCGTATAGTAATTATTCCCCTTTTTATCTACTGCATAAGCTTTACTTCCTTCCTTAATCTTAATTCTTCCTATATTTTTTATTTCTACATCATAATCATGTTTAGAGGATTTGGATAATCTTTGGCGTGACTTTACAAATTCAGCTGTAGATCCATTTATTTTACTTAGTATCCATTTTCTTTCCTCAACTGAGTTGTTTTGAAGAATAGGCTGAAGTATTACTAATTTACCATTTTCAACCAATCCACTTATCACACTATTTCTTTCTACAGGTATGTCTATTTTGGTAAATATCCGTGTATTCAATCTACTGTTGATGATCATTAAAGTATCGGTTATCGCACTACCACAATAAATTATTCCATTAATGACACCAAAAATATGAGGGTAAGCACTAATTTTGAATATATTAGATAATTTCCCATTTCTATCAAAATGTTGAATTCTATGATTGGCCATATCTACAATATAAATATCTCCATTTTTATCGATCGAAATTCCGCCGGGTGCTGTAATAGGATCCGAATTAAGATTTATCCCAAACTCCCCAAGTCCATTTCCCCATTTTGCATCTATTATCACCTTCTTCACATACTTCTCCGGAAGCGTATCCGGATTTACCTGTGAAAATAAACTTACCGAGAAACTTAGAAACAATATTGTTAACATCAATCTCTTATTCACGCTAACCTCCATTTTCGATTTTTATTTATTCTACTAATTCTCTCTTCTCCCTTAATCTTGAACTGAAGCATAACTATCCCCCAACAATATGCAAGTCTATCGTATGGCGGTGAAATATTAAGTGAATCATTCCCTCCCCACAATGTTGTATACCAACTATGCCATGTAGGAGTGACAGCCTTTGTGCTATCCACTTTTGGTGTCCATTCTCCTATGTTTACATATTGAGATGCAGTTAGTATTACATCATCCCTGCTTAAAACCACTCCTTTCAGCAGGAATGGAAAGAGTATATAAAATAAAATGAAAATTCTAATCATTCTTCCTTTCATTTTTCCCCCTTTATTATTTCTGTAATTCCCATTTTATTAATTGTATTTTCCCCGGGATAAATTTATAGATGCCTTCATATCTGTTATCTATACACTTAAATATACCTGTTTCTTTTAATAAATATATCTCCCCTCCTGCTCCTATACAGGTTAAATATCCTACGCTATTACTATTATTAATTGCAAATTTTATATATGCTAATAACTTGTTATTTTCTGAAAATTTATAAATACATTTATAATCCCCTATTGAAATCATATAGTAATTGTTTTTTAATGAATCACTACCTATATATGAAATTCCATAAAGTTTTCCATGTTTTAATGGGTAATTTTTATTTATTATTCTTTGTACTGTGGGATGCAAAAATTTGTTCCTCTTTTCTACATCCGTTCTCTTGAATTCACCCGCTTCATCTATTATGTATTCAGTATTTACTCCATAAAATGTAAGATTACCTAATTCTTTATAATATTTTTGTAAATTATATATCTTCTTTATTTTTTCCCCTGTGTTTACATTAAATGATAGTAAACCGGGTTTGCTATAATAGTATATATCCGTATATAATATATCATTCCTAACTGCTAATTTATATGCTCCTACTCCCCAT
>QNBC01000172.1 GCA_003641665.1 candidate division TA06 bacterium | reverse complement strand
TATCCATATTCCTTCCCCCTTCCTCGCATACACTATCTTACTCCCGTCCGGACTTAGGTCTGGATACATCCCAGCTCCTAATAATCGTAAACCCGAGCCGTCTGTTTTCATTACATACATTCCCCCCGTGTCCGATATAGTGCTTACTACTATCCACTCTCCTGAACTGTTCAATGATAATACCTTCCCCCTTATTGGAAATAATTCTTCCTTATTCTCCCCATTTGAATCACATTTCATTAAATAAAATGTATCTGCTACTATTTCACAATCTTCTCCCAATGTGTTATATGTCGTTTTGTACTTTGTATACCTTTTTACATACAATATTGAACCATCATCTTTCCATGCAGGTGTCATTATTTTATTACTTTCACTATATTCCACCCTACATCCCACCAATAACATCATAAACAACATTACAAATAATATTATCCTTTTCATTCCTTCTCCTTTGTGTTCTGTTTATATTTCACTTCTCATAATAACAAACTCATTCCTATATTCCAGATCCTGAAACAAGTTCAGGATGACACGGGAAATGTCATGCTGCCCATGAAACAAGTTCAGGGTGACATTATCTGTTTCAACCCAACTCATATTATCCATCCGACTACCTTATTATCCATACCCTTTTTACTGCAATTCTCATGCCAAAATAACAAGCCTTGCTATTTCATTACTTATAATTTCAGCCCTTCCAAAAGTGTGTAATATTTTCACACTACTGTGAAAAATATTCACACTTTTTGCTTAATTTAGAATAAAGAAAAAGGGCGAAAAAATCGCCCTTTAAATTATATTTCTGCCTTATAGCACATCAGAAATAAAACAGATACCTAATCTTAAATGCCGCTCCTTTATCCGTAGTTTCAAATTTATCAATAGTAGAATTATATTCCCTCGTGAGAGAATAAACAAGATAAATATTAGATTTAGGTGATACATTGTATATAATGAGAGGATTTATCCTATATTCGTAAACTCTACCCACACTTTTTTCATAAACAATCTCATTTTCCATACGAAATGCAAGTTTTGTAGTAAAATTATAGCTCATGTAAGGGCGAAAAATAAAATACGAATCTTCAACATTTCTACCTTGGATAATATCTTTAATTCCTGTGCTATCATACCAGTATCCGGCGTAGCTTATATTCAAAGAAAATAAAAGATTTGAAATCGGTTTGAAATGTAAATAAGTACCACAATTTGTTTGATACCCGAGATGGTATGCCATATAATTAAACGCATAAGAAAAATCAGTCCAAATACCCCCACTTAAAGCTCGCGAATGATCAGTCCCCATATTAAAAGAAATACTCTTCCCCGTATAATGAATTTCAGTACCGGAAGTGTCTTCATATGCATCGGTAAAAGAGAAAGAGCCCTCAAAACGATAGTTATTAGACAAATTCAAATTGCTAAAACTCCATATTGCTTTAGAATAATTATTGACATATGTCTCTTTACCAATACCTGTCCCAAGAGCAATAGAAAAAAGTCTTATTGACTTTACATCAGGACGAAAAATCGAAGCAAAAGCGGCACCGTAATTATCCCCCTTTGATGTCACGTATCCGACTTCATTTATATTGTAGGTGCTGTCGATATGTTTTGCATATACCTGCCACAAATATTTATCCGTAAATTTCTTGTAATTAAAATATCCGGCAAAACCCTTCGCTCCAATGGAATCCGCATACGACAATTGCCCAATAATATCTCCTATTTTCCCCGTATATGTCCCATCAATGGTAGCAACTCTCGTAAAATCATTTTTTGCCTCTTTTCCCGTATATGTAATTCCTAATTGTGCTCCGGAAAATATATTCTTCGCTCCCCTAAGAGCAACATAATTCGCCATTGGTTCCGAACCTGCAGATCCCGTATTTACATATATTGCAGCTCCTTCGAAACCATTACCCCTTGTTGTAAATTTTAAACCTCCATATATAGGGACTTCTATGCTATCGTCGACTATTTTACCAATATTCCTCGTATACAGAACATCAATAGGACCGGGTCCTATATTAAAATCATTCCCTCTCCTTATTCTAAACATATTTTGTCCGGCTACAAAAAACGGTCTTCTCTCCCGTAAGTACAAAGCATACTGTGATAAGTTCACCTGAAAAGGGTCCGCTTCTATCTGAGCAAAATCAGGTAAAATCGTAACATTAAAGCCAAACTCCGAACTCGGGTTATACGACAGATCCAATCCCCCGGACAACTTGAATTTATCGTTATATCTCACTATACCCACAGGATAGATTTCGAGGAATCTCCCCTTTGATTCAGGTTCAACTCCTTCCAATTCACCGAATTGAGTTATTCGAAATCCGGAAATTTGGGGAACCGGTTTCCAGTAATCATCCTCTCCCTTTACAGGTATATCCCTTGCAAATTGAATTCCCCATTTTGTAGATGAATATCTAATGGACTTAAACGGAATTTTCATCTCTACATTATAACCGTAATTTGTAATTTTCGATTTAGCGAACCACACTCCGTCCCAACTGTAATCAAATGCAATCCCACCCCTATTTATCGTTCCGTCCTCCTGTGTCCCTGCTGCGGAAACGGTGAAATAATAGCCGGTCCTCTTATCTCCAAAGGGATCCAAATACAGTGTTACCCTATCACCCGAGGCATCATCCCATCCCCTTAATCGGACCTGAGGTTTCCTGTCTTTCGTAAAACACTTAAAGGCAACATAGAGATTTTTATTGTCAGTCAAAATATACACTTCCGTTTTTTCCGATGCAGGTTTTCCCTCTTCAGGCTCTGTCTGTGTGAACCCCGTTAAAGGTGCAACCGTATACCACACCTTTTCCAGATTACCGTCTATTACAATCGTGTTTCTCGTATGCTTCAGAGTTACGGCATTCAACATAACCGGTAAAACAAATAAAAAAATAAATCTTTTCATAAATGCTCCTTTTT
>QNBC01000171.1 GCA_003641665.1 candidate division TA06 bacterium | reverse complement strand
CGATGTAGAGTTGGAAGTAGAATTAATCACGCCTATAGCGATGGAGAAAGACTTGAGATTTGCAATCAGAGAAGGCGGAAGAACAGTCGGTGCCGGTATCATAACCGAGATTATCGAATAAGAGGTGTTAAATGCCTAGAGAAATTATACATCTTGCTTGCACGGAATGCAAAAATAAAAATTACACGACAACTAAGAATAAAAGATTACATCCGGATAGAGTTGTTTATAAAAAATACTGTAAGTTTTGTAAGAAACATACGGATCATAAAGAGGTTAGATAGAGAAATTGTGTAGGCCTGTAGCTCTAATGGCTAGAGCGCCGGACTCCAAATCCGGATGCTGGGGGTTCGACTCCCTCCAGGCCTGCCATAAAAGGTGGTATTAGATATGTTTAAAAAGGTTGTTAAATTTCTAAATGAGGTTAAAGCCGAAATGTCTAAGGTCACATGGCCGAAGAAAAACGAGCTTATGGGATCTACGGTTGTTGTGATTGTAATATCGGCTCTGTTAGGAATTTTTATAGGACTTACTGATCTTGTTATCGGAAAACTTATGGGTCTTATTGTGAGGTAATAATGTCTTGGTTTGTAGTTCATGTGTTTTCCGGTCAAGAGAAGAAAATTAAAGAACTCATAGAGAAGAAGATAGAAATCAACAACCTCAATGAGTATGTAAAGGATATCGTTATACCGGTTACCCATGTAACCAGGATAAGAGGCGGCAAGCGAATTGTCATGGAGAAAAGAATTTATCCCGGTTATATACTTATTGATATGGAGCCCGACAAGAGGGTTTTAAATGCGATAAGTTCGGTGAACGGTGTAATGTCGGTGTTGGGTTCCGAATATTCTCCCATGAGTTTGAGCGGTAACGAGATTCAAAACATATTAAATCTCATGGAAGAGGGAAAAGAAGGTGGTATGTCTGCCGAGCTGCCTTTCAGGGTAGGCGATTCCGTTAAAATAATAGACGGGCCTTTTGTTGATTTTTCCGGAACCATCGAGGAGATTAATATCGAGAAAGAAAGGTTAAAGGTTTCGGTGAATATTTTCGGAAGAACAACACCGATAGAAGTAAAGTTTAGTCAAGTAGAAGTGTTATAGCGGAGGATTTTAATGGCAAAGAAAAAAGTAATAGGATTTATAAAATTGCAACTTCCCGCTGGTAAAGCTACGCCAGCTCCTCCAGTTGGCCCTGCGTTAGGACAGCATGGTGTTAATATCATGGATTTTTGCAAAGCTTTTAATGCAAAAACCGCAAAAGAGGGCGATACAATTATTCCTGTTGTCATAACCGTTTATCAGGATAGAAGTTTTACATTTATTACTAAAACTCCACCTGCATCGGTTTTGATAAAGAAAGCCGCCGGGCTTGACAAAGGTTCCGGCGAGCCCAATAAAGAAAAAGTAGGAAAAATTACGAGGAAACAACTGGAAGAAATTGCAAATAAAAAAATGGAAGATTTAAACGCCTCTTCCGTTGAAACTGCGATGAACATTATTGCAGGAACAGCGAGAAGTATGGGTGTTGTAATCGAAGACTGACGAGGTTGTGTATGAAACATGGTAAGAGATATAGACAAATTGCGGAAAAAGTAGATAGAGAAAAACTGTATACCCTTGAAGAAGCTGTTAAGATAGTAAAGGATACGGCTACGGCAAAGTTTGATGAAACGGTAGAGACAGCTGTAAGGTTGGGAATTGATCCGAAAAAATCGGATCAGATCGTAAGGGGTAGCGCAATGCTCCCTCACGGAACGGGCAAAACCGTTAAAGTGCTTGTATTTGCCGAGGGAGATAAGGCAAAGGAAGCCCTTGATGCGGGAGCCGATTATGCAGGATCAGACGAATTGATTGAAAAAATAGCTGGCGGTTGGTTTGATTTTGATGTGGTTATTGCAGTTCCCGCTATGATGAGAAAGATAGGAAAACTCGGAAGAGTTCTCGGAACCAAAGGGCTTATGCCCAACCCCAAGAGAGGAACGGTTACCGAGGATGTTGCCGGTACCGTTAAAGCGATAAAAAAGGGTAAGATCAGTTTCAGGAACGATAAAACGGGTATCGTTCATGCTATTGTCGGAAAAGCATCATTTGAAGAAGATAAAATTAAAGAGAATGTTATTGAACTTGTTAGAGAGATAGTGAGGTTGAAACCTTCAGCCGCGAAGGGAACATATCTTCGTTCTATCACACTCTCCAGTACTATGGGTATCGGTGTTAAGATCGACCCGAAAGATATTCAATCTTTGATGAAGTAGAGGAGAAGCTATGAATAAGCAAGAAAAAAAGAAATTCGTAGAGAAGTTAGCGAAAGATATGTCTGAAGCGAAAGCGGTTTACCTTGCCGATTACAAAGGAATAAAGGTGAATGATGATGTTCGCCTTCGCAGAGAGCTGAGAGAAGCCGGAGTGTCTTACAGGGTTGTAAAAAATTCTCTTCTGAAGAGAGCTTTTGAGAAAAATAAAGTCGAGGTCCCCGAGGAATATTTTACCGAATCAACGGCAGTGGCTTTTGCCAAAGAAGATCCGGTATCACCGGCGAAGATTATCAGCAAATTTTTAAAGGATGTAGGTAAACCTGAGTTTAAAATGGCATATCTCGATGGCACCGTATTCGGTGCTGCTGAGGTCGAGCAGATAGCAAAGTTGCCTTCAAAGGAAGAATTGCTGTCGAAACTTGTATGGGTATTACAATCACCAATAAGCGGTTTTGCATCCACGCTTAATGAGGTCCTGGCAAAATTTGTCAGAGTAATGGATGCTGTTAAACAAGAAAAGGAAAAAATATCATAAATAGGAGGAAAAAATGTCAGAAGCAACAACAAAAATAATTGAAATGGTAGAGAAAATGACGGTTCTGGAACTTGCAGAACTCGTAAAAGAATTGGAAGAAAAATTCGGTGTTTCAGCACAAGCACAGGTAGTTGCAGCAGCGGCACCCGGTGGCGCAGCAGCGGCTCCTGCAGAAGAAAAAACGGAATTTGATGTTAT
>QNBC01000170.1 GCA_003641665.1 candidate division TA06 bacterium | reverse complement strand
CATAAGGGTGTGCCCTCTCATCGGTTTGTCAATGTACATCGTATGAAGCGGAGGTACATCGAATCCCGTAAGCCACATATCTACGACAATTACCAGTTTTAGTTCGCTGTCAGGGTCCTTAAACCTATCTGCTAAACTCTTCCTTTGTTCTTTCGTTAAATAAAATCTCACGATTTCCGGCTCATCCGAAGATGATACGGTCATGACAACCTTAATTTTTCCCTTTTTTAATTCATTACTGTGCCAATTCGGTCTTAATTTTACTATTTCATTATATAATTTAACAGCAATCCTTCTCGTCATAGCAACAATCATACCCTTGCCGTCCATTGCTTCGAGGCGTTTTTCAAAATGATCCACGATATCTTTTGCAATCTTTTTTATTCGATCTTCACTGCCAACAAGTGCCTCAAGTTTTGCCCATTTCACTCTATGCCTTTCAATTTCCGAAAGTCCCGACTCATCAAGCTCTTTCTCATACTCCTCTATCAATTTTTTACCTTCATCACTAATTTTTATTTTTACTAATCTGCTCTCATAATAAATCGGTACCGTAACGCCATCTTCAACAGCATGTGCGATGTCATAGACATCTATATAATTACCAAAAACAGCAGGAGTGTTTCTATCCGTTTTCTCGATGGGAGTTCCTGTGAAACCTATGTATGTTGCATTCGGAAAAGCATCTCTCAAATATTTGGCAAAACCGTATCGTATATCACCACTTTCTTTATCCACTTTTGCCTTAAATCCATATTGGGTTCTATGAGCTTCATCCACAATTATGACAATATTCTTCCTATCAGATAATGTATCGAAAACATTGCCGTTATCAGGCCAAAATTTATGAATTGTAGTAAAAACTACTCCACCGGATTTGACACTCAACATCTTTTTTAAATCTTTTCTGCTTCCGACTTGAACAGGTTCTTGCCTTAAAATCTGTTTTGATGCTGCAAAGGTGTCGAAAAGCTGGTCATCAAGGTCGTTTCTATCGGTAATTACGACAATTGTCGGGTTGTTAAGAATCTGAATTATTTTTGCAGAATAAAAAACCATGGAAAGTGATTTTCCCGAACCTTGAGTATGCCAGATAACTCCCGCCTTTCTATCGCCCCTGGGTTGTGACTTAACTTCAGCTAATCCGTAAATGCCGGGAGATTCCGAAGTTGAGTCCCAATCTTTTCGGAAATAGTCATATCCCGCAGCTCTTAATGTGGATTCAATAGCTTTATTTACAGCATAATACTGATGATAAATCGCAATTTTTTTCGTGATTCTTACCACAGTTTGTCCTGAACTATCCTCTTTTTTTGACTTATCGAAAACAACGAAAAATCTTATATAATCAAGCAGCGTTTTTTTATTCAAAAGAGCATTTGCAATCACTTCAATTTGACTTGTATGACGAAGTGCTCCGGTTTTACCATCAACTGTTTTCCACACCTTGAAATGGTTAAACTCCGATGAAAGACTTCCAACTTTTGCCTCCAAACCATCGGAAATAATCAAAATTTCGTTGTATGTAAAGAGTGAAGGAATCGTTCTTTTATATGTCTGAATTTGATTGTATGCAGACTTCACAGTCGCATTTTCACTAGCCGGATTTTTTAGTTCCATAACAATCATAGGAATTCCATTGATAAATAAAACGACATCCGGTATTTTCATTATATTATTTTCAATAACCTTAAATTGATTAACGACGAAAAAATTATTGTTCGCCGGATTATCAAAATCCACAAGCCAGAGCAAATCATCTTTTTCGATTCCGCCCTTTCTATATGTAATTTTTACACCTTCTGTGAGCATGCGGTGAAAAATTTCATTGTTTGCTATCAAATCAGGAGTGTTTATATATGTTAATTGTTTTATGGCATAATCGATTGCTTCTTCAGGGACATTGGGATTTATTCTTTTAAGAGAACGCTTGAGAATGTCAAATATTAAAACATCTTCATAGGATTTTCTAAGTGCAATTTTTCCATCCGGCGCAATATCTGACCCAAAAAAATAATCATAACCTTGATTTTTTAACAGCTCGATTACAAAGTTTTCAATATCGGATTCAATCAATTTGGACATAATAATCATCTTCCTTCCATTTTAACGGGTTGTTTATTATATATTCTGCAATATTCCGGTACGATTTTTCATCTCTGATGATGTGCTCATAATAGTTACGTTGCCAGATTCGTTTTTCAAATGATGGTAATATATTTTGTTTTACCATTTTTATATATTCGATTGTGGTATACCGTTTAAACGTTTGAACAATTTTTGGCAATGAAACATCCGTGCCCGTAGGGGCAGAATCCATTTCTGCCCTTAATGAATCCATTTCTGCCCTGAATGAATCCATTTCCACCCGATTGTATTCCATATCCGCCCTAACCACCCGTCCGTTTCCCGTATGGGCGGATATTGAATCCGCATTTTGGGCGGATATTGAATCCGCCCCTACGATTTCAATGATGGCATGAAAATGATTGGGCATTATAATGTATTCGTGCAATTTTGTATCCGAAAATATTTGTGGAATTGCCAACCATACATTTTCCACCATTTTACCGGCAATGTTCAAATTTATTCTATCATCAATGATTTCTCCAAATAAACATTCTCTATTCTGCGTGCAAATGGTAATGAAATACAATCCTGATTGGGAATAATCGTAATTCTTCAATCGGATGGAACGGCGATGGTGGAGATTGGGATTGAATTTTGGGGTCATAGGGTTACCCCGTGTTTGATTATTATATGTTCATGTTTTTTCAAATCGTTTCCCGTAGGGGCAGAATCCATTTCTGCCCTTAATGAATCCATTTCTGCCCGATATTAGGGTTGTATCTGCTCATAATCATAATTTTACCCTCACCTCTCCGCTCATCAGTTTTGGTAATAGTGTGTCGCGGAGTTTTTCTAATGTGCGGATTTGTTGCTTATTTGCTTGAATTTTTACTTCAATAGGCCTTACTATCTCGGTAAATTGTAAT
>QNBC01000169.1 GCA_003641665.1 candidate division TA06 bacterium | reverse complement strand
ATTCCTTTATTCTTCAAATTCGAAATAATAATTGCCGAATCTCCTCGGATCTCCCTTTTTTCCCAGAGAAAAGATGCTCTATCCTTCGAGACTATATACATGTCGCAGGTGTCCGATAGAATAGAATCCATCACGGCGGAACGTCCTACAGGAACGATATCTATTGTTTTTTTAGCAATAAATATTGCATAGTTAACCGCACTATCCTCGCTCGTAGGGATATTGATTTTAAATACTTTCTTTACGAAACTAATGTTTGCATATCTTTTTAGATATGGATATTCCAATTGTTTGCCGGAAAACGAGCGAATATCATCGGGAACAAGTATAAAATCGGGCGTGTCGGATACGGCAATTGAAATCTCATGGGGGTTTAAAAAGTGTAAATTCGAATCGGTATAAAGCTTATGAGACACAAATATATTCATACCATTCTTCATTACAGGCATATTGAAACTCAAATCGAGATACAACCCTTCTCTTCTTATCCTCTTCAAAATAATTTTATTTACATAAAGAGAACCTGAACTTGTCACATTGGAAAATACAAATAATTTTTCATACGACCTCATCCGATTCATCGAGCTATCCGTAATTCCTTTAAGAATGACATATAATGTATCACGGAGATATTGTGTGTCAGGAAACACCGAAACAGAGTAGCTTTGAAGCATACTCACCGTATCCATAACCGGAATCGTATCTCCTTTTTCATTCAATAAGGTTACTGATTCCTGTGTTGTGACTATAGGTTCGTTAAATCTGAAATCCACATGATCCGCGTATATTTTTGTTTCCACAACAAAAGGCGGCCAAATATCAGGACTTGTGGGACCTAGTTTTTTCCCGCAACCGACCAGTATAAGCAAAATAGCGAATAACAGATATCTACTTTTCATGAATATTAAAACTTATATCCAACGATTTGAACGAATGGGTAAGCGCTCCGCTGGAAACATAATCGACACCTGTTCTACAAACCTCTTTTATTGAAACAATATCAATCCCGCCGGATGCTTCAAGGGGAATTTTCCCTTCGGTAATAGCTACCGCTTCTCTTAGTGCATCGATTGAAAAATTATCCAATAATATTCTATCAAGGGGGTAATTCAAAGCAATTTTCAACTCGTCCAGGTTCTTTACTTCTACTTCCACAGGGACATTTGTTTCATGGGAGTAAAGCCTTTTCAATGTCTCTCTGATACCACCATTTGCGGCTATATGATTATCCTTAACAAGAACCATATCATACAATCCCATACGATGATTGTAACCACCACCACACCTTACGGCATACTTTTCAAATTTCCTCAAAAGAGGTGTGGTTTTTCTCGTATCAAGTAATTTACATTTCTCGGAACCTATAACTTTTACATAATGACTCGTCGTCGTTGCTATTCCACCCATTCTCTGCATAAAATTAAGTGCCGTCCTCTCCCCTGCAAGCAGTGCTTTTATCCTCCCCGTAACTGTTGCGAAAATCTCCCCATTCTTAATCGCTTTACCATCTTCCTTCTTGATTTTAAATACGGCATCGGGATCTAATTTTTTAAAAATATACATCGCAATATCTATCCCACAGACGATTCCATCATCTTTAGCAAGAAATTCTCCTGTCATTATTTTATCATCATCTATTGTCAATTCCGATGTTATATCCCCTGTTTTTATATCTTCTTCAAGAGCCGATTCAATTAGAAATCGATCTTCTTCCGTTATTTTATACCTCATGTTTTATCATCTCCTTTCTTATTTTAAAAATCTCATCTCTGATCTTCGCCGCAAGTTCGAAATTGAGTTCTTCAACAGCTTTGTCCATTTTCTTTTTCAAATCCCTCAAATATTCCATTTTCTCGATTCTACTCATTTTCTCTGTATTCTCCGTATGATATGCTTCCTTCTCTTCTTTAACTCCAACCCCGGCAATTTGAGTTATCATCATAATCTCATCAACCGATTTGACTATACTTTCGGGAACTATACCATGTTTTTTGTTAAAATCAAGTTGTATTTTCCTGCGTCTCTCCGTTTCCCTTATGGCATTCTCCATATCCGGAGATATATCATCCGCATACATAATAACTTTTCCCGTTTTGTGTCTTGCCGTTCTTCCGATTATCTGAATGAGGGTACGCTCCGATCGCAAAAATCCGCTTTTGTCCGCATCAAGTATAATTACAAGGCTCACCTCGGGTAAATCCAATCCCTCCCTGAGCAAGTTGATTCCTACAAGAACATCAAAATCTCCCAATCTCAGATCCCGGATAATTTCAACACGTTGCATAGATTGAATAGACGAATGCAGATACCTCGCTCTTACCCCGTTTTCCAGAAGAAAATCGGTGAGATCTTCAGCCATTTTTTTTGTTAGTGTGGTAATTAAAACCCTCTCCTCACGTTTTGCTCTAATATTTATCTCCTTCAAAACATCCTCAATCATCCCCCTCTTTTCTCTCACCTCGACAATGGGATCCACAAGTCCTGTAGGTCTTATGATTTGCTCACTTACATATTTTCCCGATTTATTCAATTCGTACTCACGAGGAGTGGCTGATACATAAATTACCTGATTTACAATCCCTTCAAACTCATCAAAATGCAATGGCCTGTTATCGAGACAGGAAGGTAAACGAAACCCGAAATCTACGAGGGTTTTCTTCCTTGAATGATCCCCATTGTACATTCCTCTGATTTGCGGAACGGTAATATGTGATTCATCTATGAACATTAGGTAATCATCGGGAAAATAATCGAGAATCGTATAAGGTCTTTCCCCCTCTTTTCTACCGGAGAGATATCGAGAGTAATTTTCAATCCCGCTACAGTAACCGACTTCCTTTAGCATGGCAAGATCATATCTTGTTCTCGAGCGGATTCTTTCAGCCTCAAGTGGCATATCATTATCCTCAAAAAACTTAATTCGCTCCTTCAACTCCTTTTCTATAAGAGGAATAACACTTAACACCCTATCATGAGATGTTACAAATTGTTTAGCAGGATAAAGACCTATGGAATTCGTATTTTGTAAAGTTTCACCTGTTAGCGGGTCT
>QNBC01000168.1 GCA_003641665.1 candidate division TA06 bacterium | reverse complement strand
CCTTATCATAGAGGTCAATATTCTCAATAATGATTTCAATTTTTTTTCTAAGTAAATCGAAAAATATTCGGTTTTCTTTTAATGTGTTAATATTATTGTCTAAATAGCTAATAAATAATTTTCTATTATCGGACATTTCCAATTCATATGATATCGAATATTTGTCAGGTTCACCTTTAATTGTGCTAATCCCGGATCTACGTTTGTTTTTATTGAGTTCTTTTATACCATTTATCACAGTTTTCTTTTCATCAATGTTTTTACAATATACAATTGAATTATTTTGCTCGGATTTTTCAGTTAAAGAAATACAGCTAAGTGGAATATACTCACTTAATTTATTGTAAAAACGAATTGTGAACTCTTTAAGATCTCCATTCTCATTTTTAAGGTTTATTTTATTTACCTTTTCCAGGCTCTCAAGGAAAACAGAAATTGCCTTGTTGTTAATTTGAATGGTACGCAGATATAAAAAAAACAAAATAATTGCAACTATATATATAATATAAAAACTAGTACCGTATTTTAATAAAATATGCAAGCCGATAAAAGCTATTGCATATATAAATGCGGATAATATACCAAAATAAATATTATTTTTATCCATAAAATTAAATTTGGATTTGTAAGTTTTTCTATAAATATATATTATCCCGATATTTATGGATATAACAAGCAACCACGGAAGAAAAACGGATATAAATGTTGGCATTAGTCCGCGTATAAGATTATAAAATAACATGCCCAAAATGTTCGTCAAAACGATTAATATGGTATTAAAACCACTTATATAAACAGTTTTTTTAATTGTATTTTTTCTATTAAGTTTTATAATATAACTCAAAAATAATATCGCAAGAAGTGGTAGAACCGTTTTATCTAAACCGAATTTCAAAACAGTTATAAATACAAACCCCGAATTCAGTGCAAAATCAAATTGTTTACCAAACTTCAGAGGAATTACTCCTATAATAAGTACGGAAGAAAGTAAGATAATTAAGTTCGCATCGAGAACAAATTGAGGAATTTTTGTTGCAAGCAAAAATCCGGTTATGATTAATATAATATAATATAGAGGCTTAAACCTATCTATATCTTGGTTAAAAAACAATATCATCGTTCCGCCTTATTATCCTAATATGTTTTTCCCGTATTCCCTTTATAAAAATATCAGTGATCTCTTTGTCATATAAAGTATCTCTTTTTTTCTCAAGATATTTTAGAGTAAAATCCAGTGTCAAAGAACCTCTATATGCTCTTTTGGATAACATTGCATCAAGCGTGTCCGCAATGGCAATAATTCTACCCTGAACGGAAATCTTATCGCCTCTGATTCCATAAGGATATCCACTACCGTTCATTCTCTCATGATGTTCCAATATACCCGGTAAAACACCTTTCAAATGTTCAATATTCTTAATAAGCTTGTATCCGGTAATCGGGTGTTTTTTTATAATTTCAAATTCATTGTTTGACAAAGCATAAGGTTTTCTCAAGATTGACTCCGGTATATTTATCATTCCAATGTCGTGTAAAAACCCAGAAATTTTTAAATTTTCCAGTTCTTCTCTCTCAATCCCCATTAATTTACCTAACATATAGCTATAATAAGAAACTCTGCGAGAGTGACCTCTTAATGTAGGAATCCTCGCTTCCATAAGGGAAACAATTGCTTCTATTGTCTGGGCTAAATCCTTTTCCAGCTTCCCCTTAACCTGTATATTGTCGAATATATATTCGGAATAATCGTTAATATATGAATTTACTTTCTTTGAAAATAAAGAATCATTTGACTTTTGAAGAACTAAACAAATGATGCCTCGAATATCCTTTTTTCTAATATTAATCACCATTATATCTTTGTATCTGTTTTCAATCATATCTTTATTAATACTGTATTGATGTTTTTTAATATCATCAATTAATTCCACATACTTAAAGTTGTTCATCCTTTCATATTGCTTTTGGCTATTCTTTATCAGGCAGTAATAACCTTTTATTAAAGCATTCAGTGTTTCGTTATTAAAAAGGAAGTTGGTTATTTCATCTATTCCTTCGCTTCTTTTCGCATCTTCAAGTATACTATTAATGTTACTTGCAAGTTGAAATGTCATTTCAATCTGACTTTTTCTTTTATTTTGCATGTAGATTAACAAAACGAAGAAGAGGGAGAACAGGATAGAACCGCTTAATAGAGAATAATCCTTATTATACCAAAAGAAAAAAGAGATATATGAAAATAGTGAAGATAGTAGTGATATAAATAGAATTCTTTCAAACCAATTTAAATTATCACGTTGCTTTTTTAAATGGGAAAATTGATTATGAATATAGTTTATTGCAAATTCAGATATTGTAAACAATACGATGAAAACGGATGCTCCTATTAATGCATTTGTAGGTTTTATATATATACGTTCCGTTGGGAACATTCTCAAGAATAACCAACCGGAAAATGCAGTGGTAATATACTCTTTGGAGAATAGATACAATACGTGATAGTCAAAATCTCTTTTCCTCAAAACATATGTTAATAGCATTGCCAAAGATGAAAATAAGGCTGCCATACTCCAACCATATGTAAAGACAATTATTATTTTTAGTCCTGCATTGAAATATATATTCTCCCCTTCGAAAAGATCAAAATAATCAACTATAAGTAAAAAAGCAAATAGAATTAATATAAATGCAATATTCGTAAATGAAAACTGCTGTAACGAAATAAATATTAGAGACAAAGAGATAAGAAACAATAAGGAGATATAAATGTAACGAAGATTTACTCTATTAAACATCACAAAATTCCAATATCCTCTAACAATATACAATTTCAATAAATCTCTTTTAACATATTTTAAGATTAAATTCAATATGTTTTTTATAATTGGATTTTATTTACTTCCTTGGCTTTGAACTATGGGAGGTAGTGAACGAACCCCTAATTGAAACTCCGTTTCAAGGGCTTCTCATCCCTACTTGAATTGAAAAGCTGGGGAGCAGGGATAGCGTTACGCTTCGCTTACTTGTACTTCCTTGGCTTTGAACTATGG
>QNBC01000167.1 GCA_003641665.1 candidate division TA06 bacterium | reverse complement strand
TGTGATAATAAGATATTAATAACACCCGGGGATTTTGCGACAAAATATACTTATCTCAGAATTGATGATAAATTTATCTGTTTAATCAAGAAAAACAAAATAATTAATAAAATTCGTATTTGAATTTATGAAAGGGCGAACAAAAGTTCGCCCTTTCATAATAGTCTCTACTTCCCGTAATTCGCCTTTAGTTTTGAAAGCAAATTTATAGCCCCACTATCCGTAGGATTAACTTTTATCCATCTCTTTAACACCCTGATAGAATTCAATGTATCAGCTTCCCTGGAGAAAAAGATAAAGAAATCCTGATAACTCTTATACGATTTTAGAGCCCTGTTAAAGTACTCATCAACCTTTGCGGAATCTTTCCTGTCGCTGTAATATTCAATCATACCTGCATACCCGCTCGGTGAATTAGGCGCAAAAACAATGGCATTATTGAAATACTTGAGAGCTTCCTGATCTTTGTGTTTTTTCATATACGCCTTTCCGAATTTGTAAGACAGATAAGCGTATCCCTCCTTATCGGTGTTTTTTATCTCTTCCATGATTTTGTTTGCTTTTTCGATTTTGTCAGCATTAACATAGAGTGCCGCAAGTTCCGTCAGAATCATTGATTTGTTATACTTCATAAATTTAGATGATTTCTCCAAACAATCAATTGCCTTATCATACTGCCCATTATTCTTATATGAAAGTCCGAGAAGAAGGTAACCGAGTCCGTAATTGCTCAATAACTTCCACTGAACATCATCAATTACAACATGCTTATTAAAACCCCTGTATGTGAAAACCTTGTTAAGCAAACTGTCTGTTTTCTGTATATTTACCATGTTATATCCCGTCTGCGGAACAAACTTGTAAGTTATACCTTCAAGCATTAAATGTGTATCATAGGAGGACTTCGAGTCCTCTCCCACCGTTATGGCAAAGTAAATGTTTATCTTACTTTTACCTTCCTTGTATCGCTCCACTATCTTGGGTAGTATTTCCGTAACAAATTGCTTCTTGGTTGCATATAGTTCCTTCGGAGATAATTTGTAGCCCACATTCCATGCAATTATGTCCCTTAAAGCGAGATCCTTAACATACAAAATTTCACCGTTTTGTAATCGTACGGGTCTTAGATTCTCTATCTCTCTGTTTGTAAAACTGATTGGCACACCCGCTATTTTCATCTGTTTCAAGTTCCAATCCGTATTTAAAAGACTTAAGTTAGCTACGTAAACACCCTTCATTGGAACCCTACCACCATATTTTTTTGCAAGCTTTTTATATTCCTTAACATAGTTGGAATCATACACAAGATCTCTCGGTGTAGGCATATCTTTGGGAATAAATAGCCTGTATTTTTTTACATAACTGTAAAACCAAAGAGGATACGTGTCATTATCTCCATTTGTGAATAATACGCTACCGGGATCAGGGCATGATATCATATTATGTCCGTACGAATCGGCTATCCAATTACCATGTCTGTTCGGATGATCATGAATATTACTTGCAAAAGGAATTACAGGCAAAAGACATGCGAGCCCAATGGCTCCATAGTAGAAATTCTTTTTCCCGTTTTTAATTATTCTCATGAGGAAATCCCAAATTGCAAATCCCACATAAAATGTAAAGAAAAAATAACTCGGTGCATAGAAATAATCTCTTTCCCTGACCTCTCTCGGTTGATGAAGAGGATTGGGGTCGGATGGAGAATATTTTAAATTTAAATAAAATACAAGAGCTATACTTGTGAAAAACCATGTGGTAAAAACGAGTGCAAATGATTTCTTGTTTTCCTTATAATGCTCATACATACCGTAAAAACCAAGGGAAAGAAAACCGAAATTTGCAATTGCAGACAGTGCGGGTATGATACCGCTTGCATTCACTCTGGGCCACGGTGTAAGTTGCCACATAAAGTATCTAAAATATAGTTTGTATTGTTCAAGAAGAGCCGGTATAGTACCAATACGAGGTCCCATACCGTCAGCAAAATCGGTTTTTCTCGGAATTAAATATTGGGGACCGTACTGTTTACGTGTAAAAACATCCCAGAGCCTATGAAAATCCGTAGGAGAAACCATATTGAGGAAAGGATTCAAACGAGCTCTTATTATCAGATAAGCATATGTGGATATCCCGATAAAGACCAGTATAACGGAAGCTGTTATTAACTTCGCATCAAGAAGGTCATCCGGTTTTATTATGAGAATATACAACAATACTCCGGGTAATACGAGCAAAGGCATGAGATGAATGCCAACGCTGAGAGCCGAAAGGTAAAATATCAAAAGAAGCATCCTTTTGCTTCCCATATGCCCTATATTATCTTTCCACTTTATTGCAAGCCATAAAGATAGTGTCATTATTACAAGACTCGGACCGTAAACCTCAGCTTCCACGGCATTATCCCATACGGAAAATAGCAAAACGGCGGTTATTCCGGCAACGGCTCCGCTAACAATTGTAGCTAACCATTCCAAATCGGAATTCGGGTCCTTTATTTCCCTAATTACTCTTACGAAAACAAGGAAAAGTAGCGCTGAAGCCAATGATGTTGACAAAATGGAGTAAAAATTCATCCAAAACGCTTTTTCCGCGCCAAAGGGAATCATTGTAAATATCCTGCCGATGAGTACCTGAAGCGGTGTTCCGGGGGGATGTGGTATTCCTAACGTTGTTGCTACCGATATAAATTCGCCGCAATCCCAAAATGATACCGTAGGTGCCATTGTATAGAGAAAAATAATGAAAGGGATTAAAAAGGAAATCCCAAATCCAATCATGATGTACTTTTTGTCTTTACTCATATACCCTCCAAAAACTACTGCATTAAACTTTTTAAATATTCCGAAAGTTCTTCTTCATCAAGGTCCGTTTTTAGTTTACCCATATAAGCAACCGAAACCATTCTCGTCTCTTCGGAAACCACTATGCTTATCGCATCACTGATTTCCGTCACTCCTATAGCCGCACGATGTCTCGTCCCGAGATTATACCCTATAGACGGTTTTTCAGAAAGAGGTAAAATACAACCTGCAGCAACGATTTTCCCGTCTCTGATAATAATTGCACCGTCATGCAAAGGCGAATAAGGTGTAAAAATCGTTGAAATA
>QNBC01000166.1 GCA_003641665.1 candidate division TA06 bacterium | reverse complement strand
CCTGTAACGAACATATAACTCGTATTTCTTACCATGAAGATAAAATCAGTAATGGCAGGAGAATAAACGGCTCCTCCGGCACAAGGACCGACTATAGCGGAGATCTGAGGAATGACACCTGAGTATAAAACGTTTTTAAGAAAAATATCGCCATATCCGGCAAGCGAATCGACTCCTTCCTGAATTCTCGCTCCACCCGAATCGTTAATTCCTATAACAGGGGCACCGACTTTGGCTGCAAGATCCATCACTTTAATCACCTTATTGGCAAATGTTCTCGAGAGGGAACCGCCGAAGACAGTAAAATCATGGGAAAACAGATAAACCAATCTACCGTCAATTGTTCCATACCCCACAACAACACCATCCCCCGGGTAATGTTGCTTATCAATGCCAAAGTTATGATTTTCATGCTCTACAAATATATCCAACTCTTCAAAACTCCCCGGATCAAGTAGTTTATCTATTCTCTCTCTTGCAGTGTACTTGCCCTTCTCATGCTGGCTTGCAATCCTCTTCTCGCCACCTCCTAATTTTGCCTCTTCCTTGAGTTTCTTTAAATTTAAAATCTTTTCTTCTATGCTCATATCTAATCCTCACAGAGTTCGGTTAAAATATTTGATGTTGATTTAGGGTGTATAAAAGCAATTTTCTTACCTCCAGCACCCTCTCTAGGAACCTTATCTATCATTCTCGCACCTTTTCCTTCAAGTTCACTAATTGTTTTTAATATACCATCAACTTCATATGCAATATGGTGTATCCCCTGCCCCTTCTTTGCAATATATTTTGCAATGGAACTTTCTTCGGAAGTCGCCTGAAGCAGTTCAATATCAACATCTCCCACTTTGAATTTAGCAATCTTTACTTTTTGATCGGGAACCTCCTCCGTTTCAACAAGTTCCAGACCTAGCAAATCCTTGAATGTGGCAATGGAACTATCCAGATCCTCAACAGCTATACCTATGTGATCTATCTTTTTTATCATATCTCCTCCTTAACGTCTATGATTAAATTTTCGTGAATCTCCTTTACTATATCAAATGGAGTGGAATTACCTTTATAGACCTTTTCCACCCACTGTTCGATTCGTTCCGGATATTTTATATGGTGCTCGATAAAACTATTGAGTTTTTCCTCCAAAAGTCCTCTGATATCATCCTCAATTCTCATTTTTCTCTTTTGTTTGTAAATATCATTTTCATAGATGTAATCTTTATGTGCCATGATTCCTCGAACCGTCTCCTCTATTCCCTCATTTTTATAAACCGATGTTAGTATGACAGGAGGTTTATATGCCTCTTCCTTATAATGCTCATCCACTATCCATCTCACCGTGGTTGCCAGTTTTTCCGATTCCGGTCTATCCGATTTATTTACAACAAACAGATCGCCTATTTCCATTATTCCCGATTTCATAGCTTGTATCTCATCCCCCAAACCGGGCACAAGAACTAAAACGGTTGTATCGGCAAGCTTTACAACATCAATTTCGCTTTGCCCTACCCCTACTGTTTCCACAATCACAAGATCGTATCCAGCCGCTGAAACTACCTTTATCGCATCTTTTGTAGCACCTGATATCCCACCAAGATGACCCCTTGAAGCCATACTCCTTATATAAATATCCGGATCACCCGTATGCTTTTGCATCCGTATTCTGTCACCGAGAATCGCTCCTCCGGTAAAAGGAGAGCTGGGATCAATAGCAAGTATGGCAATCTTTTTAAAATGGTTTTTAAGCTCATTTATTAGTAAATCGATTAGAGAACTCTTTCCTGCACCGGGAGGTCCCGTAATACCTACGATATACGATTGCCCTTCGGTATATAATTCCTGTAAAATTGCTTCTCTTTCATATCCTCCGTTTTCAACGATTGATATCCCTCTTGCAATTGCCCTTATGTCTCCGTTTTTTATGTTTTTGGCGAGATTATCTGTTTTTTCCATTCATTTTATCGTTTATAAAATCAATAACATCATTTATACTGGTTCCGGGAGTGAATACAGCCTGAATTCCTTTCTTCTTTAAAAACGGGATATCATCCTCCGGAATTACACCGCCTCCGAATACAATGATATCTTCGGCTCCCCTTTTCTTTAACTCCTCGACCACTTTGGGAAAAAGCACATTATGAGCTCCCGACAAAAGGGATAATCCCACAAAATCAACATCTTCCTGAATGGCAGTATCTGCAATTGATTCCGGAGTTTGCCTTATTCCGGTATAAATAACTTCCATCCCCGCATCTCTTAAAGCGCGTGCAATAAATTTTGCCCCTCTGTCATGTCCGTCGAGTCCCGGTTTAGCTATCAATATTCTTATCTTTTTTTCCATACTTACTCCTTAAAGGACAATATTTTCCTTATATTCGCCGAAAACTTTCCTCAAAGTATTTGTAATTTCCCCAATGGACGCATAGGATTTTACGGCTTCAAGTATAGTTGGCATTAGGTTCGAATTACCTTTCGCCTTTTTCTCCAATTCGGATAATATGTTTTTAACCTTTGTGTTATCTCTGTTCTCTTTTATCTTCTTCAACTTTTCAATCTGTTTTTCCTGGATTGTCATATCAACTCTTAGCAAGCCTTCAACGGGCGGTTCTTCTATTTGAAATTTATTTACTCCAACGATGATTCTTTCACCCTTTTCAATTTCCATCTGATATTTATATGCGCTGTTTTGTATTTCCTTCTGGACAAAACCACCTTCAATAGCAGCAACCATACCCCCCATTTTCTCTATTTTGTCAATATATTCAAATGCTTCCTTTTCAATTTTATCCGTTAGCGTTTCGATATAGTAAGAACCGGCAAGAGGATCTATGGTTTTTGTTACACCGGATTCATATGCAACTATCTGCTGAGTTCTGAGAGCAATTCTCACCGAATCTTCCGTAGGAAGTGCGAGAGCCTCGTCTCTGGAATTCGTATGAAGACTCTGCGTACCCCCGAGAACAGCCGCAAGTGTTTGAATTGCAACACGAACGATATTGTTATCCGGTTGTTGTGCAGTTAGTGTTGAACCAGCCGTTTGTGTATGAAACCTCAACATCATGGATTTTGCTTTTTTAGCTCCGAATTTTTCCTTCATTATCTTTGCCCACATTCGTCTTG
>QNBC01000165.1 GCA_003641665.1 candidate division TA06 bacterium | reverse complement strand
GTTTGAAGCATTCATGTACTATCTTAAAAGACATAGATATAATGTTTTGCCCATTACTGTTTTACTTGAGAAAAATCGTACATACTCAAAAAAAGATATTATTATAACATTTGACGATGGTTATGAGGATATTTATGAGTATGTATTGCCTATTATGGAGCGTTACAAATTTCCATTTGCGATTTTTCCCATAGTTGATTTTATTGGAAAGTACAATGATTGGGATTTTGTCTTGGGTCCAAAAACAAAGCACCTTTCCGAGAAACAACTGAGGATTCTTGCAAAAAACAAACTTGTGACCATTGGCAGTCACTCGCTTAATCACCTTGATTTGAACAGGGTTTCCCTGGAAATTTCCGAAAGAGAAATTAGAGAATCGAAAAGAAAACTTGAAAAAATTCTCGGTAAAGAGGTGGAAATATTTTCTTATCCATTTGGGAAATACAACAGTAAAGTTAGGAAGGCGGTTAAAAAAAGCGGATATAAAATGGCTGTATCATACTATAAGGGTAATAAAAAAAACGATATCTTTGCAATTCCTCGTACCGGTGTTTACTCAATAGATTCGATTTTTGATTTCTCCGTGAAATTGCAAAGATATGTTCCCATACTCTCCTGGTATGAGGATTTGAAAGGGAGAACGATTAACCTCCTTTCCGATTTGGCATGTAACAATAAGAGGAAAAGTGAGATTTATTAAAGATTTGGCTGTTTTGTCCGTGTTTGTTTTTATCGTATCGGCTAATATTTCAGGAAACAGTTTCTCAGAATTGTTGATTAATCAGGATTATTCCGATTATTTGAAAGGTGTTGACACACTGGGATATCGAGAGAATCTTCTGTTAAAAGCCGTTTATTTTACACAGTACATGATTGATTATTACAACGACCAATATGATGATTCGCTTGTTACAATCGTAAAGAATGCCGATTCGATTATTCCCGAGAGTGATACCGATAATTTTATAAAGGGCGGCATATATTTAAATTATGCATTCTATTTACAATTCAAAGGGAATATGTGGGGCGCACTAAATTACGGGAATAGAGGTATTAAGTACTTGAAGGATGTTTCAAAGGACAGTCCGATATATAATGATGCTCTTATTGGTGTTGCTATATATGATTACGGAATGGGGAAATTATTTTTTAACAGAAAGAAGATAGTGAGAGGGCTTGAGGCGTTGGATTCCGTTTCGAAAAATGGTGATTATTTTGATGTAGTTGCTGAGAATTTAAAGATTGTTTTATTGTATAATGAAAATAAGTATGACGAGGGGTTAAAGGAATCTACGGATTTATTAAGTAAATTTCCCGATTCCAGACTTATCCTCTGGGATGTGGTAAAAGGTTTTTTATATAAGAAAGAATATGACAGTTTAATCACATACAGCAAAAAGCTTGTTAATAATATTAAGAACGATTCAATTCCCAACAATTATAATCTTCTCACTATTTACAAATGGCAAATAGATGCGTACATTAAATTAAAACGGTATGATAGCGCCCGTAAAGTGTTTGATGATATTATAAAATTGGATGTTGAAAATCGCTATATTCGAGATGTGACAAAGTTAAAAAAGGATATCACCAATCGTTATTCAGCTATTTTGAAGTAGTCTTGCTTAATTTACCGCAATGAAAAACAAAAACATTACTTGACAATATAAATATTAGTGATAAATTGTAAAAGGGTGCAAGATAATTATAAAATCTTGACAAAATTGCATTAGGTAATTATATTACTTTGTGAGTTTGGAGGTATTATATGGACGACACAAGAAAAGATGTGAATGAAACTAAAACGGAAGAACAGGATAAAAATAAAAATGATAAAGGCTCAAGCTCGGTAAAGAGTGATAGACGAAAAAAACGAAAGGGTAAACGCTCATTGGCTAAAGCCGAAAAGGAAATTGAAATATTGAATGAAAAATTAAGAGACACCGAGCAGAAGTTGGAGAAAACATACGTTGAAATGGTAGAATATAAAAATCGTTTTCTCAGGGCTATGGCTGACCTTGACAACTATAGGAAAAGCGTTCGAAAAGAGCTTGAAGAAGCCCGAACAAGGACAAAGGAATCTCTCTATCTCGATATAATATCGATTTTGGATAATTTCGAACGAGCAATGCAATCCTTTAAAAAGGATAATATTGATGAGCATACAATGTCAATAATAAAAGGGATAGAGATGATTTACAAGCAATTTCACAATCTTCTTGAGAAAGAAGGAGTGAAAGCTTACTCCAGTATAGGTGAACGTTTTGATCCGAGGAAACATCACGCTATGATGCATAAGGAAGCTGAAGGAGTGGAATCGGATCAGATTCTCGAAGAATACGAAAAGGGATATATGTACGGGGATAAAATACTGAGGCCTGCAAAGGTTATAGTATCGAAAAAAAAAGAAAATAATATAGAAGATAAGGAGGAAAAGAACAATGGCGAAGAATAAAATTATTGGAATTGATTTGGGAACGACAAATTCTTGTGTAGCAATACTTGAAAATGGAGAACCAAAAGTTATACCAAATCCGGATGGAGGAAGGACAACTCCCAGTGTTGTTGCTTTTACAAAAGACGGAGAGGAATTGGTGGGAACTCTTGCAAAGAGACAGCAGGTTTTAAATCCCGAAAGTACGATTTTTTCCATAAAGCGTTTTATGGGTAGAAGATATAAAGAGGTATCCAAGGAAATTGAAAGGGTGCCGTATAAAGTAGTAGAAGGGAATAACGGAGATTGTAGGGTAAGGATAGGAAATAAACTGTATTCACCTCCGGAAATCTCGGCTAAAATACTTGGATATTTGAAGAAGGCGGCTGAGGCTTATCTCGGGGAACCTGTGACGCAAGCAATAATTACCGTTCCCGCATATTTTAACGATGCACAGAGACAGGCAACTAAGGATGCGGGTAAAATAGCAGGTCTTGAAGTACTGAGAATAATAAACGAACCTACCGCATCAAGTCTTGCTTATGGACTGGATAAGAAGAAAAACGAAAAAATCGCTGTATATGATCTTGGCGGTGGTACATTTGATATATCGATTCTTGAAATAGGAGACGGTGTTTTCGAAGTTAAATCCACGAATGGTGATACGCATCTTGGCGGTGATGAT
>QNBC01000164.1 GCA_003641665.1 candidate division TA06 bacterium | reverse complement strand
TGTATCGAATACCTTATCAAAACCCAATCTTTTCAAAGCGGAATGCATTTTACCGCTTGTTACAGTTCCAGGCTCCATACCGAATTCTTCTCCTATGGCAACTCTGACTGCAGGAGCTTCCTGAACAATTACATGCTTTGAAGGATCATTCAAAGCGTTCCAAACTTCCTTTTCATAAGATTTTTCATAAATCGCCCCTACGGGACATACCATAATGCATTGCCCGCAGTTAACACAAACCGTTTCACCAAGCCCCATTTCGAATGGCAATCCCATAACCGTATCATGACCTCTGTTTATCATATCGATAGCAAAAACAGTTTGAACCTCTTGACATACCTGAACACAACGGCCGCATTTTATACATTTGCGGGGATCTCTGATAATCGCTGATGAATTATAATCAGCTTCATATTCATTAAATATCTTATCATATTCCGTTTCGTTTATATCAAGTTGTTCCGCCAGCGACTGAAGTTCACAGTTCTGATTTTTTATACATGTTAAACAATCATCAGGGTGATCTGCGAGAATAAGTTTCAATACTGTTTCTCTGGCTTCCTTTACCTTTTTGCTGAATGTGTTTATTTCCATTCCGTCTCTGTCTACAGGAGTACAACACGACCTTTTTAGAGTAGGAGATCCTTTTACTTCAACGACACAAATACCACAAGTACCATTTGGTTTCAAATCTTCATGATAACATAATGTCGGGACGCTAAATCCCGCTTTTTTAATTGCATCGAGAAGCATCGTCCCCTTTTCTACTTCCACATCTACATTGTTAATTTTTATTTTAACCATCTCACTCATATTATTCTCCTTGATTTTCCAATTCATCTTTAAAATAAGTATAAGCGCTTGAGATAGGCATGATAGCCGATTGTCCGAGAGCACAAAGTGAGGTCTCTTTCATTGCGCTGGCTGTTTTTAGTATAATCTCCCATTTGTTTCCTTTTAGATCCTTTTTTCTTTTAATTTTATCAAGAATATTCAAAATCATAGGATTCCCTATTCTACATGGAGAACATTGCCCGCATGATTCTTCCTTGAAAAATTCCATAACATTTACCAGCATGTCAAAAATATCGGTATCCTCATCCATGACAAGAATCGCTCCGGACCCCAAAACGGCATTATTTTCTTTCAAAGTTTCATAATCCATTTTGAGATTTAGTTTAGATTTTGGTAAGAAAACGCCTGCGGCTCCTCCTATAAGAACTGCTTTAATTTCCTTACCGCCCTTTATTCCTTTACCATATTCGTATATCAATTCTCTTAAAGTAGTACCAAACGGAGCTTCTACCGCCCCGGGATTATTCACATGCCCGAGAATTGAAAACACTTTTGTTCCAGGAGATTTTTCCGTACCAATCGAAGTAAACCATTCTGCACCTTTGTCTATTATTGCAGGAATATTAGCCAAGGTTTCAACATTATTCACTACGGTAGGCTTATTCCAAACACCTTTTATTCCGGGGAAAGGAGGTTTTATGCGGGGGTTACCTCTTTTCCCTTCCAATGATTCAATTAAAGCTGTTTCCTCTCCACAAACATAGGCGCCCGCTCCCATATTGACTTTAATGTCAAAGGAAAATCCGGAGTTAAATATATTTTCTCCCAAGTATCCGTTTTTTCTTGCTTCTTCAATCGCATGTTTCATGGTCTCAATGGAATTTTTATATTCTCCCCTAATATAAATATAACCTTTATGGGCACCCACGGCATATCCCGCGAGTATCATTCCTTCAATTAATTTGTGAGGGTCTCCTTCCATTATGAGTCTATCCTTAAATGTTCCCGGTTCCCCTTCGTCTGCGTTACAAAGTATGAATTTTTCTCCTTTTAATGGAACAGTAATCGACCATTTTAATCCTGTTGGAAAACCGGCTCCGCCTCTGCCTCTAAGACCTGATTTTTTTACCGATTCTACTACTTCATTAGGTTTCATATCGGATAATGCTTTCCTTAAAGCTTCATATCCGTTATTTTCGATATAATCCGAAATTTTCATCGGATCTATTTTCCCCACATTTTCTAATACTATTGCATATTTGCTATCAAGCATAATATTGTCATTAATCGTTTTCATGATTGCTCCTTAATTTTTCCAAAATACTATTTACTTTTTCCTCGGTAAGATTCCCGTAAACAGTATCATTGATCATCATTGCAGGTGCTTCCGAACAGACTCCGAGGCATGAAGAAGTTTCAAGTGTAAACATCTTATCGTGTGTTGTTTCATTTACATCAATTTTAAGCGTTTCCTTCAAATGTTCTAAAAGAGATTTTGAGCCCATTAAATGGCATGTTGGAGATTGACAAATCCTGATAATGTACTTTCCACGGGGTTTCGTTGAATACATCGTATAAAAAGATACAACACCGTAAACTTGAGATAAAGACATATCAAGGTATTCCGCCACCTTCTTTAATGTTTCTTCATCAATTGATTGTGTTCCATTTGAGCCTTGAATATCATGGAGAATTAATAGTAAATTCTCTTTTTTAGGCTCATACTTGTTAAAGACTTCACCAATGTTCATTTTGTCTCCTTTTTGGAATTAATGTCTATAAAAGAGTTTAACTTGTGTAATAATTCACATAACATAACAAATATAAGATAAATTACATTGTTAATGATGTATTCGTTATTATTATATCTAATTGGTATGAATTGTCTGCAATACATTATCATATTACTCCTTTAGTGAATATTATCACATTATAGAATTTTGTCAAGTGTTTATTTTAAATTGTGGGTAGATAGGTATGAACATATTGACCGGCAAGAATGAGATTCCGAAACAAGTTCGGAATGACAGCATTAATTGGCTGATATTACCCTAATAAGAGGGAATAATCAATGTATGTTGTTCTGAATAATACCCCACATCAGCGTAGGTTTAATACATCTCGTTTGTCTCCTCGGGGCTTGTGCTGAATTTATTTCAGTATCGTTTAGGAGCTCGCGTTCCCCCTTATGTCACCCTGAACTCGTTTCAGGGTCTCGTATACCAAAGAAAGTTTATTATATATAACAGTTTTCTGAAAATCATTTTATGGTTCCAATATTATAATCGTTTTATAAAAGGTGGTAAGCATGTCTATACCACGTGCCTT
>QNBC01000163.1 GCA_003641665.1 candidate division TA06 bacterium | reverse complement strand
TTACTAAAGTTTCTATAAATGGGGTTAGAGTATCTCTTTTCATTTTGACTTCCTTGTTTGGTTTTTCTCCTTTTATACTTTTTACTGCTCATATTATACATATTTTTCATCTTTACACAAAATTACTATAACTCCCTAAATTTCAATTCTCTTGGGCCAGGGCTCATTCATGGACACGGTCCAAACCTTGTTTATGTAATCCAACATAAAATGGTTTTGAGCAAGATGTATCCAGAATGCGCCTCTTCTTGTAAGTGAAAATATCTCGTTCTTTTTTTCAATCAAACCCCATATCTGCATTATTTTTAATATGGTTTGCAGCTTTTTATCACGAGAAAATTTTCTCTTGAAATCCGCCGTTGAAAATTCTCCCTCGTATAAACGCCAATACAACCAATAATAGTTAGATAGTTTTTCGCCTACTTTCATTGACACGGAAATCGGTGATTCCTCTTCGGATAGAGTTTTGCAATACTGTTCCACCGAAAAAGTATTGAAGTAAAAGAGATTGTTTGTGTATGTTGCGGCTCCCGCTCCAAAACCGAGATATTTTTCTCTCGTTACGGATGAATATTCAGGAGATGCTCCTTTTTTAAAGCCCCAAACTGATACTCTGTTATAACCCCGACTCTCGAGATAATCGTAAATTGTATAATACATCTTTCTTCTGATCATGAAATTGGGCATCTTTAATTGTTTAATTCCTCGATATTTCCCAACTGTAGAATACGGAAATGTAAAAAGCGGGTAAGCCGTTATTTGATCGATATTTAATTCAATTGCTTTTTTTAAATCATTCCATAGATCCTCAATCTTTTGCCCTGGAAGCGCGAACATCAAATCGATATTTATCGACTTGAAACCTCCCGTTTTAACCGTTTTTATTGCGGGAATGATATCCTCCGCTTTGTAATTCCTCCCGAGCAGTTTTAAGAAACGGTCATCGAAACTTTGCACCCCAATACTTATCTGACTTACTCCCATTTCCTTCAATTTTCTAACATTCGTTTCATTAATATCGTATACACTTGTTTCTATACTTATATTCCCTTTCACATTGAATGCCTCATTGATAGATTCGAGAATTATTGCAAGTTCATCTATCAGGTTCGTCGGAGTCCCGCCTCCTATATAAATGGAACCGATATTGATTTTTCCCAATTTTTCCCCATAAAGAGCTATCTCCTTCAGAATCGCATCGAGATATGGTTTTACCTTACTTCTCTCGTATCTTATTCTGTTGTAGGGGCAATACGGACACATGCTTTTGCAGAAAGGGATATGTATATAGAGATCCGTTTTATTGAGTTCCCCAAGTTCAATTTCGTTCCCCTTCATTGAATAGAATGTGAAATCTTGTTTCTCCCCTATCAAAATTTTTCTTATACTTCTGGTCAAAATACTTAACATAATCCCTCCTTTTGCAGTTATTTACATAGCTTCTTGTACGGACAGTAATTGCAATAATGTTTATTCGAACGATCGGGGACGAAATTAACATCCCTATCCAAAATTTCACCTATTAAAAAGCGTAAAACCGAAACGAAACGATTTTCAATAAACTCTCTTTTGTCTGTTTTTCCATTTTTCTTGGTCTTGAATAAGGACTTAATTCTGTCTTTTTTCAACTTCTCACGAAGCAAGATAAGCCTTGCGTCTATCGATTCGAAATCATAATCCGGGTTCATTTGATTGTAAAGATACACATACATGGGCAATTGAACGGAACAAAATGACTTCTTTATCGCTTCCCTGCTTAGATTTTCCATATCGAGTTCATCAATTTTCTCGGTGTTAGGTACTTTTATATTACTTCCCGTTTTATAATCGTTTATAACGATACTGTTACCTATTTTATCTATTCTATCGGCAAATCCTTTTAATTTTATGTTTCGGTTATCAGAAATAATATTTCCGGTAAGTCTCATCTCCGTCGATATGATGGAAAAATCCTCATCAATCGTATCGGCAAAGCTGATTATATAATTTTCAATCGCTTTTTTTGCTATTTCAAATAGTATAAGTTTTTCACCTTTCTTTTCCCCTATGATTTCGGCGAACTCGTTTTCAATCGATTCATCGGTGTGTTTCAATATTTCGTTTTTTAATCCTTTATCTATTCCGTATTCGCGTAAAAGGTTTACAAATCCGCCGTTTTTGAACAGCTTTTCAAGTGTTCTATGCATAAATATACCTATATCGCGATTGTCAAACTCTTCCGGATTTTTTTCCTCCTCGATTTTAAGAATCTCGCCGAGGTAAAACCTGTACGGACAATTCATGTACAAATCAATTGTTGAGGGGGAAAATTCCATCGATGAGAGAAACTCCATTATCTCGTCACTCTTTCTTATGCCGGAATCATCCTCTTTTTCAATTCCGACCTTAAACTTTATCTCTTTTAATTCGTATCCGTGTTTTCCGGCATTGCGTTTTTCCCCTTTCCAGAGAAGTTCTTCTATAAATCTGCTCCTTTCGTTCTGATCGTTTTTTACATACAAAAGCTCGACGAATTTTGAAGTTTTCAATATGCGGTTGAAATAATATTTGTAAATCTCCAACCCCGATTCGTATGTCGGAAGTTTCAAAACCTTTCTAAGTCCGTGGGGGATGAGGGGATCATTAATGTCATCGGCGGGCAAAATACCCTCATTCACATCGGCAAGTATTACCCTTTCATGCCGTAAATTTCGAGTCTCGAGCAACCCCATAATTTGAAACGGTCTGAGAGGACTTCCGACAAACGGGACATTTTCATGCTCACACATCTTTCTGAAAATATTAAAAACCGTTTCTCCACCGAGATTTTCACTTGCAATTTCTCCCTTTTTCACGGAATCGATGATCTCCAAAAATTTCGTGACAAATTTCTTGTTTAGAAGGTAATTTTCAAACAACGATTTCTCATGAATAAACCGTAAAACAGATTCAATTGCTCGCGAGAGTTCCGCAAGTGATTTTATCGACGAAAATGGCTCTATGAATACGGTAAATACGGTATCAAATAGTTCTTGTATATCCGTCGACGTATAACTCGAAAAATCTTCCGACAAAAGAAGTTTTTCCCGTCTCTCGTCACTTATAAGCTTGCCGATATCGTCTTTTTCCACAAAATACAATCGCTTATTTTTAATTTC
>QNBC01000162.1 GCA_003641665.1 candidate division TA06 bacterium | reverse complement strand
TTTTGCAGGAGGTATGGACAGACTTATTCTTCTCATGGATGAAGAGGGGCTGTTTGATGATATGGAGGGATATAAACCCGATGTATTTGTGGTGGCTGTAAATGACGATGTGAGAGATGAAGTCGTGAAAATTAGCGGATTGTTGAGGGAGCAAGGATTCTCCGTTGAGACGGATTTGGCGATGAAAAGCCTTAAATCACAACTCAGAAGAGCGGGGAAATTGAATGTCAAAAATGTTTTAATAGTTGGACCTGATGAGATTGCCAAAAGGGTGGTGCTTTATAAAAATATGGAAAAACACTCTCAAAAAGAGATCGATATTGAAGAATTGAAGAATTTTAAAAGGATAGTGGAGTAAGTATGTATGAGACAAAGTTAAGGACACATACATGTGGTGAATTAAATGGCAAAAATGACGGTTTGAATGTTATTCTTGCCGGTTGGGTGAAAAAGAAAAGAGATCACGGAGAGATAGTATTTATAGATTTAAGGGATAGATACGGTGTTACTCAGGTGATAATCGAAGAGGGAAGAGGAGATTTAAAAGAGCAGGTAAAAAATGTAAGGGGAGAGTTTGTTGTACGCGTATTTGGAATTGTAAGGAAAAGACCGTCTAATATGGTCAATAAGGATATAAAAACAGGAGAAATCGAAGTTGTGGCTAATAAAATCGAAATACTCAATGAATCTGAAGTCCCTCCCTTTGAAATAAAGGATGAGCTTAGTGTGCAAGAGGAATTGAGGCTGAAATACAGATATCTCGATCTTAGAAGAGATACTCTCAAAGAGACGATTATAGCACGACATAAAACAATCCAGAGTATGAGAACATTTCTTTCGGAGAAAGGATTTCTTGAAATAGAGACTCCGGTATTAACGAGAAATACTCCCGAAGGTGCAAGGGATTATCTAGTCCCGAGTAGAAATCATATTGGTAAATTCTATAGCATGGCGCAGTCTCCTCAATTATACAAACAGCTATTGATGGTTGCCGGTTTTGATAGATATTACCAATTTGCGAGATGTTTTAGAGATGAGGATATGAGAAGTGACAGGCAACCCGAATTTACACAAATTGATATTGAGATGAGTTTTGTAGATGAGGAAGATGTTTTTAAAATTACAGAGGGATTGATGAAAAAGGTGTTCCATGATGTCATATCTTATGATCTTGAAACTCCCTTTTTGCGATTAACTTATAAAGAAGCTATGGAGAAATACGGTTCGGATAAACCTGATCTGAGATTCGGATGCCAAATAAACGATATAACCGATATGGTGAAAAACTGCGGGTTTGGAGTTTTCGAAAATTCCGATTTTACTTTTGCCTATAATACAAAGCAATTGTTGAGTAGAAAACAAATTGATGAGTATAACGATATAGCAAAAAAATACGGGCTTCCCGGATTGTTTTATCTGAAATATACGGACGAAGAATTGAAAGGCAGCATAGTTAAATATCTGAGTGAGGATGTAAAGCACAAGCTAATTGAGAAGCTAGATATAAAAAACGGTGATACATTATTTCTTGCCTCAGGAAAATGGAAAAGAACACTTGAAGCGCTCGGAGCTTGCAGAAGAAAAACAGGGAATGATTTTTATATCAAAGATAACGAAATCAAATACAAATTTCTTTGGGTTACAGAGTTCCCACTATTCGAATGGAACGAAGATGAGGAGAAATGGGAACCGTGTCATCATATTTTCACGATGCCGAGAGACGAAGATATAGAATATATAGAAAGTGATCCGGGCAGGGTTCACGGGAAACTTTACGATCTTGTATGTAACGGAGTCGAAATTTCATCGGGAAGTATAAGGGCATTCAAAAAGGAAATTCAGGAAAGGATAATGAATGTAATCGGGCTAAGCAATGAAGAGGCAGAGAAGCGATTTGGTTTTCTCATAGAAGGATTTAAGTACGGAGCACCGCCTCATGGGGGTATAGCACCCGGTCTTGACAGACTTATTATGATTATGTTGAATAGGGATAACATACGAGATGTGATTGCATTCCCAAAATCATTGAAAGCGTCGGGTATAATGGAAGATTCACCTTCGGAAGTCGATGAAAAAAGATTGACAGAGTTAGGATTAAAACTTATAAAGAAAAAGGGCTCTTAAAGAGCCCTTTTTTTATTTAAGGTTTTATAACTTTAATATCTCTGAAAACCGGAACCGATGAATATTGATTCCCTTTTTCGTCCAAAAAGTTCACATTAAAAGATACGTATCCTTCTCCTACATTATCATTTATTCCATCGGCATCGTCAAGATCATTAGCATCTCCTTCGTCAACGATTATACTCATGGAAAGTGTATCTTGACCGCGAGCGTTCATGTTAATATAGGGAATATACGATTCGTTCTTGGAGTTTATCATGTTGCCGTCAATATCATAAATCTTGTATGATATACCGCTAATCAATGCATTTTGCCCTGCCGTTTCCTTGATGTAGAGTGACATCGAAATCGTATCCGCTCCACTATCCCAATGGTGCCAACCGTTACTATCAATATCGGGGACCTGAAATACAGCTTGTGTTGTGTCAGAAAGGGTGCTGACGAGAACCGGTTGTTCAAAGTAAAGAGCCACAGGTTCTTTTACACAACCTGCCGAAAGGACTGCCGCTATGAATAGCATTAAAAATAATCTTTTCATCGATACCTCCTGTTTTCTATATTATAATAGATGATAAAAGAGAAATCAATAGTCAAAATGTATACGGGGGTAGACTTGAAAAAATTTTAATATTAAATTATAATATTAGTATGAGAAGAATTAAAATTTCATCAATATGTGTTATCGTATTTATTTTGTTTATATCGGTAAAACTTTTTCCGAACGATATACTCACTAAAGAGGAAAGGGATTATTTGGCAAAACACGGTGAGATTAATTTTGTGGGCGATACAAAGTATCCGCCGTTTTACTATCAAAAATCAGACAGTGAAATTGTAGGAATTACCTCTGATTTTCTCAGATGGCTTAGCGTAGAATTAGATTTGAATATAGTTTTACATCATAGAGATTTGTATGAAGGGATGCAGAGTGTTCTTGATGGGAAGAACGATGTAATGTGTGACTTGTTTTACAATAAATCAAGGGACAGTTTGTTTGATTTTACCGAACCGTTATATCAAATCGAATCCTATATATATATTCCC
>QNBC01000161.1 GCA_003641665.1 candidate division TA06 bacterium | reverse complement strand
GCATATGCCGAAGCCACGGTTCCCAAAATCACGGTAGTGATGAGAAAAGCGTACGGTGGAGCCTATGATGTTATGAGTTCGAAACACCTGAGAGGAGATATAAACTATGCATGGCCTTCTGCGGAGATAGCCGTAATGGGACCGAAGGGAGCCGTTGAGATTATATTCAGGAAACAGTTGTTGCAGTCCGATAATGTGGAAGAGGAGATGGCAAAGTACGAGAAAGAATACAGAGATAAATTTGCGAACCCTTATGTAGCTGCAAAGAAAGGTTATATAGACGATATTATCGAACCGCAGAACACTCGATATAAGATTATAATGGCTCTTGAAATGTTAAAAAACAAGAAAGAAAAATTACCGTTTAAAAAACACGGGAACATACCCTTGTAGGAGAAATCATGATGAGTTTATCGTGTCAAATAGTTCAATTTACAAAATTAAAAACAACAGGTGACATTTTATTATTTTCCGTTTACGGTGTTTTATTTGTTCTCGGTGGATTACTCCTCTTATCGATGACATTGTTTTTGTTCAAGTTTATAAACAAAAGAGAGATGAAAAAACTTGAGGCAAAAAAGGGAAACAAAGACATGGAAGAAATTCCCGCAGTGGAAGAGCTAAAACACTTTGATGATGATATTGTTACTGCAATTATAGCGGCGATTGCGATAGAGCAAAAATTGTATCATGAAGACACTTTATCCGAACTTACATTTCGTTACAGAGGAGAAAATCCGAGCGGATGGCAGATATCGGATATGGTGAATAGTGGGAGTTAGTATGGCACAGTATATTTTTACGATTAACGGAAAGGATTATAAAGTCGATGTTAAGAGTATTGAAGGGACTCTTGCCGTCATAGAGGTGAATGGAAAAACTGTCAAGGTAAACATCAAGGACCTTGGAAAAAGAGAGATGGTAAAGAAACCAAAATTCGATAATTCTCTTTGTTGTGTGGACGAGATTGTTCCCGTTTCCAACAAACCAATTGTAATTAAGTCTTCTCTACCGGGTGTGATACTTAAAGTTATGGTAAGAGAAGGGGAGCAAGTGAAATCCGGACAAGATGTGATTGTTATGGAAGCGATGAAAATGGAAAATCAGATTCAGGCTACTGTAAGTGGAACTGTTAAGAAAATATATGTAAAAGAAGGGGATACAATACAACAGGACACCCCCTTGATCGAAATCGAAGCTTGAGGAGAGAGTATGGATACCTTTATGCTTTTCTTACAGAATACCGGATTTTATAATATTAGTATCAAAACCGCCATTATGCTCGTGGTAGGTATTATTTTTATTTATTTGGCAATTAAAAAGGAATATGAACCGCTACTTTTATTACCTATAGGTTTTGGAATTTTAATTGGTAATATACCTGCACCTCCATCTGCTGTTGTAGGTGTGTATAAAACCGGGTCAGTTATGAATATTCTCTATTGGGGAGTAAAAACCGGCTTGTATCCACCGCTTATATTCCTCGGCATAGGAGCTCTTACCGATTTTTCCACTTTAATATCGAATCCTAAAACGATTATTCTCGGTGGTGCCGCTCAGATAGGTGTTTTTGCTACATTCATTACGGCAATATATCTGGGGTTTTCTCAGCCGGCCGCAGCAGCAATCGGGTTAATCGGTGGGGCTGACGGTCCCACATCTATTTATATTGCAACAAAATTGGCTCCGAAACTTCTTGGTCCCATAGCCATTGCGGCATATTCATATATGGCTCTTGTGCCGGTTATTCAACCACCGATTATGAAACTCCTCACAACGAAAAAAGAGCGTTTGATCAGAATGCCCCCTCCGAGGATGGTTTCGAAGAAAGAAAAAATAATTTTCCCCATCGTTGCTTTTTTAATCAGTGCTTTCATCGCACCGGCAGCTCTTCCTCTTTTAGGAATGCTTTTTCTTGGTAATTTATTTAAAGAAAGCGGTGTGACAAACAGATTAGCAAAGACCGCAGGAAATTCCCTGATCAATATTTTTACCATTTTGATTGGTGTATGTGTAGGAGCGAGTACTCAAGGTGATGTTTTTCTAACCGTACAATCAATGAAGATATTCGTTTTGGGTGTAGTTGCATTCGGTGTGGCAACGGCATCAGGTGTGCTTTTCGCAAAATTGATGAACCTTTTTCTTAAACAGAAAATCAATCCTCTTATTGGTGCTGCGGGTGTTTCCGCTGTGCCTGATTCTGCGAGAGTAGTTGAAAATGTAGGCAAGAGTGAAGACCCGGACAATCATCTTCTTATGCATGCAATGGGGCCCAATGTTGCCGGAGTTATAGGAACGGCGATTGCAGCGGGGATCTTTTTGTCGATAATGGCATGAAAACAATTATCGGATGTAAGATCATTCGGTTGAAAGAGACCGATTCGACGAACAGATTAGCATTAAGTTCGGAAAATGCATCATTACCTTCCGGAACGGTCATAATAGCAGAAAGACAAACGGCGGGAAAGGGTAGGAAGGATAGGATATGGTACTCTGAAAAGGGGGGACTTTATATGTCGATTCTTTTCAATGAGATTAATGAATTCGGTTTTTTTTATAAATTTGCCATACTTGCAGCTCTCGGAGTAAAAGAAACTCTGGAGAAATTAACCGGGGATTCTTTTTTCATAAAATGGCCGAACGATGTTTATTTTCATGATAAAAAGATATGCGGTATTCTCCTTCAAAGTTCTACACAAGGGGAAAATAATCGTGTGGTGGTGGGGATTGGAATAAATATTAATAACAGTGTTTCCAATTTACCAGAAGAAATCGGGGAAAAATCTATCAGTCTGATCGATATGACCGGGAAAGCGTATGATATTGAAGAAATTGAGACAGATATTTTAAACCGATTAAATGATTATTATAAAGCTGTGAAAAAAGGAGAATTTAAAACATATCTGCCGACAATTAACAAATTTCTATATAAAAAAGGTGAATATACCGAGTTCCTTTTAGGAGTTAATATAAGAGCTCTTAAAATAATCGAAATAGATGAGGAAGCGAGATTGATTGTTGAAGACAGGAATAAAAATAGATTGAATTTGGATTTTGGAGAAGTACTTTAAATGAAAGCGGAACAATTGGTTCTATTAAGCAGAATTCTTTCATTTGTTCCGAGAAATTTGCTTTATTTTTTCGGTGGAATCGCAGGTATGATTTTACCTGCAATACTGGTGGAGAGAACAAAGATCTTATATAAAAATTATTCCATTATTGCACCGGGGAAAAACAGAAGACGTTTGGCAAT
>QNBC01000160.1 GCA_003641665.1 candidate division TA06 bacterium | reverse complement strand
GGTAAAGTTAAGTTCATTAGTAAAGTTAGGAAACAAGGGGGAAAAATATGTTTTTCTACCAACAGCGGTAAGTACGGCACCTGTTATTTTTTACTGAAAAACAGATAGAAGGATAATTTGTTTACATTGACAAAGATAAAGACGCATGATATAATCGCCTAGCTTATGAAGAATAGCATCAAAAACAAGCATGTTTTATTCGTTGTTGAGAATAATTCCGTTCCATTTGATACGAGAGTTTGGAACGAAGCAAGAAGTATTCGGAAGATTTGTGATAATGTATCTGTTATTTGCCCAAAACCCAAAGATGAGAATAGTCATTACAAGGTTATTGATAATATACAAATTTATATGTATCCTAATTTTATACAAGGCAGTAGTCCTTTCGGATTAATTGCAGAATATATATTAGCATATTTGTTTATTTCCATATATTCCTTTATTCTTTATATTAAAAATCCTTTTCATGTTGTGCATCTTGCTAATCCGCCTGATTTTTTATCAATTATTTATTTACCTTATAAACTTTTTAATGTCAGAATAATTTTTGATAATCACGATTTATCTCCGGAACTCTATATAGAAAAATTCAGCAGAAAAGATTTAATTTATAAAGTATTAATGTTACTTGAAAGAATTAGCTACACTATTTCCGATTATGCCATTACCGTTAATGAATCGTTTAAATCTATAATTAGTAAGAGATACAATATTAATAGTAATAAAATAACAATCGTTAGAAACGGTCCAAGGTTGTATATTGTAAAGGAAGCGATCAGTAATGTGAAAAGAAAATCAAAAGAGCACTTAGTCGGTTATGTTGGTATAATAGATAACCAAGATAACCTGGACGAATTAGTTTTAACAGTTGATTATATTGTTAATCAAAGAAACTATCATGATTTTAAGATGTTGATTATAGGGGATGGGACCGCCAGGGAAAGTATTGAAGAATTGGTAAAAGAGAAGGGATTAGAAGATTATTTTATTTTTCATGGAGCTGAATATAATAGAAATAAACTCTATAGATTGTTGTATGAAACTGAAGTTTGTGTAGATCCTCTAACATATAATGAAGAAACTAAGATATTAACTGCCATCAAAATTATGGAATACATGGCTGTAGGTAAACCAATTGTCCAATATAACATCGGTGAAGGAATGGTTACTGCTGGAGAATCCTCTATTTACATAAGAAATAATGACAAAATTGCATTCGGTGATGCTATTATCGAATTGTTGAAAAATAAAAAGAAACGAGATGTAATGGGGAAAATCGGTCGCAAGAGAATAGAAGAAAAATTCCAATGGGCAGTGCAGGAGAAAAAATTAATTAATCTATATTATAAAGTAATGTCATAATCCGATAATAGGAGTTATGAGTTATGCTTGATTTTTTACCTATTCTTAGTCTGTAATACGTAAAATGCCTATAAATATTAAATATATTATTCACTAAAAGACATTTATTAGGTATTGCTTATTATTCACTTTTTCTTCTTTATCTCCACTATGTGGTGAAATTGTCCATACCTGCTCGCCGAAACATTAGTACAGGCGGACCTATCTACCCAACCTTTTAGACAAACTCTTGACATTACACATTTATTGTCTTAAAATTATTTATATTAAAAAGGAGTGTATATGATACCGTTGAAGTTAAAATGCCCAGTATGCAGTGTATCGCTTATGGATGAAAAGAAATTAATCGATAACGAACCTTCGTTGCATCTTGCAATAGAAGTTCAAGGTAAAAGAGGTGATATTTGGTTAAGTTCAATCTATGGAAGCTATGATTATGAAACTAATGTCGACATCCCGGATAATGCTATTGTCCGTTTTTTTTGCCCTGTGTGTGGGAAAGAACTTAAATCGGAATCGAAATGCGATGTTTGCAATGCTCCTATGATTCCAATAAACCTGGAAGAGGGAGGGCGTGTCAGATTTTGCTCGAGGAAGGGATGTACTAATCACGTAATAGAATTCAAAAATCCGGAATTAGCATTAAAACTTCTTTACGATAATTATTCTTACAATAATAAAAACACAAACGAAATCAATTTCAAGAGAATAGAAGAAATACTAAAAAAGCAGGTTAAAAAAGATAATGCGGAAAAAGAAATAATAAGCAAAGGGACTTATTTATATACCTATTGCCCTCATTGTAAACATACTCTTATAAAGGATAATATGATAGAGCTTGCCATAATAAACAAAGACGGGGAAAAGGGAATTTTAAGGTTGAGTCCATATTTGAATGTATTTTCTCATGAATCGACAATCAGACTTCCTGAAGGTGAACCTGTAAAGGACATTTTGTGTCCTTATTGCGGGGAATCACTAATGACGGAAGAAAATTGTCCCGTATGCGGGTCTAAAGTTGCAAATATACTTGTTACATCGAGCACGAAGCTTGTTGATTTTAAATTTTGTTCTAAAGCGGGATGCAAATGGCATGGTATTAGCGAAGACGATGAGAAGTCAATCATTCTTGAAGACAGCGACGAATGGTAGGTGAATATGTTTGTAATACTTGATAAAAAAGATTTTGCAAGGGGCACGATTATTAACATAAGAATTGAAGCCCCGGAGATAGCAAAGAAGTGTTCTCCGGGACAATTTGTTGTTATTAGAGTAAATGAGACAGGGGAAAGAATACCGCTCACTATTGCAAATAATGATCCACTGGCAGGTACGGTGACATTGGTATTTCAAATTGTTGGTAAAACAACAGCATTGCTTGCTTCGAGAAATGTCGGAGATTTTATAATGGATGTTGTGGGTCCTCTCGGTAAACCTGTAGACATGAAGAAGTATAAAAAGAAAATTTTAGTTGTTGGAGGCGGAACCGGTGTTGCTGTTTTGCACCATATAGCAAAAGGATATTACGAAGCTGGGAATAAAATTATAAGTGTAATAGGAGCCAGAACAAAATCCTATTTAATTATGGAAGAGGAAATGAAGAAAATTTCAGATGAAATTCACATAACAACAGATGATGGAACATACGGGTTTCATGGATTTGTGACACAAGTAATGGATATGATTCTATCGGAAAGAGGAGATGATATAGAATTTGTTGTTGCCATAGGACCGGTAGTTATGATGAAAGCCTGCTGTGACTTAACGAAACGACACAATAAAAAGACAATCGTTAGTTTAAACCCGATTATGGTGGATGGTACGGGAATGTGCGGTGCGTGCAGAGTTCAAATCGGTGGAGAGACAAAATTCGCATGTGTACATGGACCTCAATTCGATGG
>QNBC01000159.1 GCA_003641665.1 candidate division TA06 bacterium | reverse complement strand
CTTTACATTCGTATGGGATGAGAACCCTTTGGAGCAAAGCTCCAATCAAGGGTTCGTGTGTATCCCTTTTTACCTCTCATCAAGGAAACACATAAGTGAGCACGCGAACGCTATCCCTCTCCCTCCGCTTTACATTCGTATGGGATCTTTCTAGATTCACAAATACCTCGCTTCCCTTTCCCGTTGAAATTTCAAACCGTTTATATTACTATTTAATAAAACAATACGGAGGTATATATGAAGAGAGTTTATTGTATTTTGTCTTTTTTTATATTTTGTTCAATGATATTTTTGTCCGGTTCGATAATTTCAATCGGACATTCTCATTATTCCACCCGTGCGGTTCCCGGTTTTATCCTCGGACCATCCTCATTCGCTGTTAATAATGACACCTTTTACGTATGTAATCCCATTAACGGAAACCTGATGAAAAAAACCAAAACCGGATTAAAAATCCTAAGAAGTAAAACTTCTCCTCAATACATATTTTTTGAAAACGGCGATAGAATCGAAGTGTATAACGATTTCATCGAATACGACGGCAAAGAAATTCCTATAAACGAACTTGAAGGTTCAATAAAATTCATCAGTGCCTTTGGCGGACGGATCTATGTTTCGATGGCCAGAGAAATTACCTATATTTTAAACGACAAAGGAAACATAATCGGAAAGCACGACGGATTATTCCATAACGGGACATACTTCAAGAGCATATTGCACAATAGCGGATTCCGTTTGGTAACCGGCAAAAAAAAATTAAATATCCGACTCCCTTTTAAACCGGCTTCCGCTTCCATAGAGGGCATTTCTGATAATTTGATCGCCGTAATTATCGACAAATTCATATCACAATCTCCCATAAAAGTGTCGCAATATCTTTACATATTAAATTATAACGGCGATATTTTATATAACATTGTTTTACCTAATGTTCATTACTTCTATTTCCCCCGTCCGATAAGAATATACAATGATACGGTATATTATGCCGTTCCGAATAAAAACAGCCTTGATATTATAAATGTTTATCCGGGAAACGGTATGCCCGATAGGTATTATCAAAGTAAATTCCATTACAATAGTACTATTCCGCAAGAAAAAGAATTTGTAAGGTCAATGGGCACACGAGTGGATACACCCATAACACGTACGGAAGTTATAAATGTTGCAGATAGTTATGTAAACCATACTTTTTACGCATCTTCTTCCAATATAACAGATGGCATTGTAGTTGACCCCAATGGTGACACGGTAAGAACCCCCTCATGGGTAACGGTTGGAAATCATTCAAGCGTTCCATACAAGTGGGGTGGTTTTTCGTCTCTTTCGCAATTCGACGATGGCTTGACAAACAACAGATATGCAGGTGACAATTATACGGGAAACAATGTTTCCGCATATGCAGTCGGGGTTGATTGTTCCGGTTTTGTATCCCGTTGTTGGGGAACATCATCAAAATACGGTACTTCCACCATTCCCAATATTTCGACCGCACTCTCATCATTAAACGATCTCCGCAGAGGAGACTGTCTGAATTATGCAGGACATCATGTACGCCTTGCAGCGGAAGATAATCCGGACGGTACCGTTTACATTTGCGAAGCAAGCGGTGTCGATTGGAAAGTATCGTATAGAACATACGATTTTACCGATCTTACAAACTATGAACCTAGAAGATACGACAATATAGTGGATGACACGGTCTATTACAACAATTTTGTCGTAAAGGTCGTTAATTGCTCCAATCTCAATTTACGTGAAGGACCCGGCACCAATTACAATGTTATTTCCACGCTCCCCGCCGGTAATAGCTATGTCGCTACCGACTACAACTCAAGCGGTTGGTATAAACTCATTATACCCAGCGGAACAGGCTATTCATACGGGTGGAGTTACGGAGGTACCGATTTATCCGGTTATCTCACGGGGAATGCCAGGAATCCCGTATTCAAAGTCAAAAGTTTTAAAGGAACATTAAATGTAAGAAGCGGCCCCACAACAGATTCATCCGTGATTACAACAATTACATCGGGGCAAGAATTTGCCGTGCTTGATTCATCGGGACATTGGTATAAGATTGGCATTCCTGCGATAAACGGATATACATACGGATGGTGTTCCGCCGGAGCAAGCGGTACTTACGGAACCGTCGAAACATTATCTCCCGTCAGTCCATACGGGGCAACAATAACAAACCCTGTTTATGGAAACACACTTGAATCGGGAGAGAACGAAACAGTTACGCTTACCGTAAAAAACACCGGCAGCATCCCTTTCGATGGGTTTACATACCTTGCCGTTACGAATTCAAGAAATCATAAGAGTTTACTCCGTGATTCTTCATGGATCGACAGCACAAATATAAAAATTATGCCTTCTCTTTTGCCAGGACAAAGCGATACAATTTCATTTCTTGTCACAAACAACTGCCTTTACGATTCAACGCTTAACGAATACTTCACTTTAAAAGAAGTCGGATACAAATGGTTTAGCGATTCTACTGAACTCGGGCCGTCGGACACGGATTTTTACATTACATTGAACTTATTTACCAGCGGGATTGTAATATCGAATAAAGTGAATTCGTCATCGAAATTGGAAATTAACGGTATATGCAAAAAACGTTTGTTTGTAAATTATATGAATCCCATATCAAAAACGACGAATTTTACCATATATTCCCTATCCGGACGCAAAATTCAAAGCGGTACATTATCAAATGGAATCAATAAAATCTCCATTTCGGGATTTTCCACAGGAACTTATATTTTCAAAGCGGGAAAAAGTGATTCAAGAAAATTTATTATTCTAAAATAAGGACTTCAATATCCGGCATTGTCGGATTTTTCATCTCATTTACAAAGGAGGATAGTTTATCCTCCTTTATCTTTACAGTTATTATCCCCACATTTGAATATTCGTTTTTCATTATTTCAGCATCGAATTTATCGATAATATGCATCACATAACTCGTATGATTGTAATTATATACTATCCTAACATTCGCATATAGGACAAAAGGGATTATTCCGGCACTTTCTATAACAAGTTTTGCACTGGAACCATACGCTCGCACAAGTCCGCCAATACCGAGTTTTATTCCACCGAAATAACGAGTTACAATAATAATCGCATTAACAATATTGTTTCCTTTTAAATGATTCAATATGGGGGGACCGGACGATTGGGACGGTTCTCCTTCATCGCTGTACTTTTCTCTTTTCCCATTGTCTACGATATACGCATAGGGAGAATGTCTTGCATCATGAAACTCCCTCT
>QNBC01000158.1 GCA_003641665.1 candidate division TA06 bacterium | reverse complement strand
TGGATTTGAAGAGATAAAATTCATCATATTTTGAGTAATCGGTTCGCTACCCGCACTAGGACCTCTGTATGTTTCCGAGCTTGGATCTGGGCTTGAACCGTTGTTATCGTATCCCCAATTGTATGTGTAATTCCTGTTAGGATCCACGCCGTCGGCATCAGTATCGAAAACACCGTTATTATTGTTGTCTCTTTTATTTTTTCTCCACATTCCGTCTGAAGAGGAATCGGAGTCCCAAATATACCCGTCGGGATTTTCAACGGGAACAATATAAATCTCTCGATTATCTAATAACCAGTGGATCGTGGGGTCGGAATTGTAATTTTCACAAAGATACCTTGCAAAATCAACTGTAACATTACAACTTATAGGTTCTCTTGCATGGTGAACTCCTATTATAATAAACGAAGGTTCATTTTCGTTTACATTTGGATTGGCGGAAATTTTCATTGCCCATTGTTCATTTCCTTCGGTACTTGTTCCTATGGAGTATTTTGCCGTTGTTAAATTTGGGAATTCGTTATGAATGCTGTCTAATTCCGCTTTCATTTCCCAGTATGTGTAGTACGGCCCGAATGCGTATCTACCTTTTATGTTCATTTCGTTCCATCTTTTTGTAAGATTCGGGATAAGTATTTTATAGCTTAATCCCATTGAAGATAGAATTGTTTCCTTTTTGTTGGATATAATTGCGTCTATAAAAATACCGGGTTTCGCTGAAACAATATCGTCAATACCTTTTTGTGTTAGTTGGTTAATTGTAGCTTTTGTGTCGGGAGCAAAAATGCGGACCTTCATATTGTAAAAATCCGATGCATAAATTGAAATAGAAAGGAACAAAACGGCGAAAAACATGATCGCTTTTTTCATACAACCTCCTTTTGTTTTCCTATTTTATTTTTTTTGTATCGTGATGTCAAGAGGAAAGTCCTAACAGAATAAAATCATACTTGACAAAAGTGAACTATTTATTATAATGACTGAAAACAGATTTTGCATATATTGTTTTTTTGTTGTATTTTAAGGAGGTTGTATGAAAAGAATAATATTCGTAGTGATTCTATTGGCAATTTTAATGATTGGGTGCACATCAACACCGGTAACACAAATTAATCCAAACAGAAATGTTGTGATGGAACTTTTTTCTGCAAATTGGTGTTCCAATTGCCCCAATGCGGAGTTTGCATTAGATAAGGCGGTAAATAATGACAGTGTTATCGGAATTGTTTATCACCCGACAACAAATGATACATTTGGAACAGCTGAAACAGACGCAAGATTCAGTTATTACAGCTTAACAACATCACAAACACCGGAAATGGTGATAAATGGTAGAATAAAAATATTGGGAGCTGAGGATACGACGATTTACAATGCATATAAAAATGCGTTTTTGAGTGAAGATAGCACACATGTTCCGGTTGAAATAAGCATTGACACTATTTCAGTCACCGATTCTTCGATCTATGCGGGTATAAGAATTGAGAATATAGACACCTTTGCTGTTAACTATACTCTAAGGGCTCTGCTCATAGAAAATGCCATAAGATATACTGCCCAAAACGGAGAGACTTTACACCAATATGTGGCGAGGAAATTTTTTCCTGATGAAAACGGTACAAGTGTATCTGTACTCGCAGGAGGGATGTTTGACACAACTATAAATCAGAATTGCTCTATGTTACATCCTAGTATGCAGGGAGCTCTTATTGTTTTTGTACAGGATGATAGTTCCAAAGAGGTTATTCAGGGAACAATAAGGAATTTTGCAATTTCTCAGGGAGATACAACTCCACAAGACACAACGGATACGACATTTCTTTATGCCGATGCTCCTTTGAATGATACTCTGGCTTTGGGGACAGAAGAGTATATTCACATAATTGTGGATAATATAAGAACTGATAGCGTATATTCAATGCAAGTTACGGTTGCTCCATTTGCAGATAGTGTAACAGATTGGGTGAATTGTGCTTTCGGAATGTGTTATTTGTCAGACACCAATGGAATGACATTCCCTGCGCAAATAGATACAATTACTCCGGGGACGAAAGATACATGCGAATTACACATAACTTACGGAAATGATCCCGGAGAGGGACGGTATATATTCAGAATCAAAAGAGAATCTGATATGTTTTATACGGATAGTTTGATTATAACAAGGGTAGCGAATTAGAGGGTGTAAAACAATTTTTCACAAAAGGAGGTTTGTGTGAAAAAGCTTTACTTACTACTCGCATTTTTTCTTATGACGGGCTTTGTTTTTGCAGGTACAAATGGAACGGTAATATTACCCAGTAATAAAACCGTATCGAGTCTCAAAGGTGTTACTCTGCAACAATTAATGTCTGTATCATCGAGAGCTGGTGACGATACGATTTACTACGATGACGGGAATGAAGCACATCATTATTATGGTGCTCCGTATTGGGGAGTCAGATTTACTCCCGTTCAACCGTGTAGTGTTAAAACCGCTTTGATTAACATTAATACCGCAAACAATGCAAGCTGTGCTGTTTCAATTCATCCCGATAATGGAGGAATCCCGGGGACAGTAGAGGAAACAGTTAATTTTACAGCACAGGAGGGATGGAATGCCATAGATTTTTCTTCAAGCCATTTTTATTCGGGAGATTTTTGGTTGACATTCAATGTTCCAACAACAAGTTCCGGACCGTTTGTTACATCCGATGACGGAGGAACGGGCAGGAGTTATTATTCGTCCGACGGCTCGAGTTGGACCTCTTTTGGCGGGGCCGATTGGTTTATAAGAGCGGTTGGGGATTATGTGCATTATGATCATGATGCAAAAACAATTTCAATTTCCCCTACGGGATATGTTCAACCTCTCGTAACGATTACGCCGACGGCTGTAGTTAAAAACAACGGGTTGCAAGACGATTCGTTTTCCGTTATTTGTAACATAGGAACATCTTACAGTGACACTGTTAATCTTGGTGTAGTTACATCAATGACCGTAGATACCGTGACATTTGAGACTGTAACACCGGACAGTGGATATGTAGGAGAAATAACCGTATTTACGACATTGCAGGGTGATTCGAATACGTCAAACGATACCATAACGGGTTCGTTCTACGCATATTGGTTCCCTAGGCAGGCAGTTATGTTGCAAAACTTCACATATACAACTTGCCCGTATTGTCCTTATCAAGCCAGTGCTATTCATCAATTAAAAGGAGAAGAAGGTAATTTGTTCGTCCCGGCGGAGCATCATACATGGTCGACGAGTGATCCTTTCAGAATTGTTCAAAACGATACGATAGCCGGTTGGTATAGTGTTTCAGGTGCTCC
>QNBC01000157.1 GCA_003641665.1 candidate division TA06 bacterium | reverse complement strand
TAATATCGGTACTGAATGAGAAGAGTGAGCACCTATTTGTTGCTGGCATGAATAATGTGGACCTTACCTACACTGGACCGAAAGCTTGGACAATAGCCATGTTTTAGTATGTGTGAGGGGTATAGGGGTATATATAATATGGAAAATTTATTGACACCGTGGGGAAGTAATGCTATAATGAGAAAAATATAAGGAGGCAGAAATGTTAGCATCATATATGTCAACGGATCTGATAGTAAAAGAAATTAATGCAAAGACGAAAGAGGGTGTAATTGAAGAATTGGTGGATGTGTTTGATAAAGCGGGTGTTTTGGGCAATAAGAAAAATTTTCTCTCAGCAATAATAAAAAGAGAAAATGTGGAGACTACTGCGATAGGAAAGGGTATTGCGATTCCTCACGGTAGATCGGAAGATGTTAAAAAGATGGCAATATTGTTTGCAAGATCGAGAGAGGGAGTAGATTTCAAATCATTGGATAAAAAGCCTGTTCATATTATCTTTATGATAGCAGCTCCGCTTAATGTCAACAAAGAGTATTTGCAAACAATCGCAAGAATTGCCCGTTTGTTAAGACATGAAGACATCAAAGAACAGTTGTTGAACGCTACGGGGAAAGATGAAATATTCAGAATTATAAAAGATTTCGACAGTAAATACCCTGTACAGGGAAAGGTCGAAACTAAGGATGGTAGAGTAATACATGGAAAATAATTACCTTCTTATCATTGTTCTGAATAAAGAAGAGTATGAAGATGATATATCTTCGGCTCTTATTGAAGTTGGTATTACCGATGCAACGATCATAGACAGTGAAGGTTTAAGGCAAGTGTTAGCAAAAGGAATTCCTATATTTGCCGGTTTCAAATTCGGGCTTGAGGGTTCCAGGCCGTATAACAAAGTGATTTTGGGCATAACGGATGATTCGAATATCATTGAAGAGTTAACCGTGATTTTAAAGGATTCGGATATTGATTTTAGCGAACCTGGTATCGGTAGAATGATGACAATAAAACTCGAATCGTTGGCAGGTAATCCACCGGAAATTTACGAATAGACATGGAACGATTGGAGTTATTTACACATCGACTGGTTAATCCGAATAATTTGAACATAATACTCGGGCAATCACATTTCATAAAATCTATTGAAGATATCTATGAAGTTTTAATAACCACGAATCCTGATGGTAAATTTGGTGTTGCTTTTTCGGAAGCATCACCGCCTTATCTTCTCAGGCATGAGGGGACAGATAAAGAATGCGAAGAGCTAGCCGTCAAAAACCTGATGGAGATAAAAGCGGGACATACATTTCTTATATTTTTAAAAAATATATATCCCATAAATGTTTTAAATGCCATTAAGAACCTGCAAGAGGTTTGCACGATTTTTGCAGCAACTGCCAATGACCTTGATGTTGTTATTGCCGAAACGGATCTCGGGAGAGGAATTATGGGGGTAGTTGACGGAAAATCGGTTATTGCAAGCGAAAATGAAGAGGATAAGAAAAAGAGGAGAGAACTTCTCAGGCAGATAATAGGATACAAATTTTAATTAAGTAATTCGCATAATTTTTTTAAATACTCCTTAAAATCATCAATACATTCAAAGTTGTTTTCAACCAAAACATCTCCGGGGTAAACGGTAATGTTTTGAACATTGATTCTTTTCAAAGCCTCTTCTTTCGGTAATTCTTTTTCTATTAAACGTTTTACTCGAAGTTCCTTTTTGGCTGTAACAAATAGAATTGTGTCGAGGAAATTTTCCAATCTATATTGATGTAGAATAGCCATTTCAAGTATTACATCATCATTGTCACTCAATTCCTTCAATATTCGTTTTCTAAATGGAGAATAAAAAATATTATTAAGTGCAGTGAGTTTGCTTTTATCCGAAAAGACGATTTTACCGAGCATTTTTCTATCAATTTTCTCATCTACAATAATGGATTTGCCGAATTCATTCTTTAGTTTTTCTTTGATCTCGAATGTCTCTATGATTTCATGTCCAATTTTATCCGCATCAATTTTAGGAATATGAAGACATTCGGAAAGCTGTGAAGCAACCAGTGATTTACCGGAGGCAATTGGGCCCGCAATCCCTATTTTCATTTTGAAGCCTCAAACCAGGATTTACCTTTTCCTACCGTAACAACTAAAGGAACATTCAAGTGAATTGTGCTTTCCATAATATTTTTAATGACATCAATTTCATTCATAAAATTGTTTCGTATCTCAAATATAAGTTCATCATGAATCTGGAGCAGCATTTTAACATCCTCGGAATTGCCGTATTTCTTGTAAATGTCTATCATTGCCATTTTAATAAGTTCCGCAGCAGATCCCTGAATCGGTGTATTGATGGCAATTCTCTTTGCAAATTCAAATTCATTTTTATTTTTGCTGTTAATAGTTGGAATATAACGGATTCTGCCTTTTAATGTTCTAACATATTGATTATCCCGAGCAAATTTTATTGTTTTATCAATCCATTGTTTAACACCCATATAGTTTTTGAAGTAGTTGTTAATAAATTGTTTAGCTTCATTTAATGAGATATTGAGTTCTTTAGACAATCCGTAAGGACTCATACCGTACATTATACCGAAATTGATGACTTTTGCTTTTCGTCTCATGTCGGAAGAAACAAGTGCTTCCTCAATTCCGAAAATAAGAGCCGCTGTTTGTTTGTGTATGTCAAGTCCCGAATTAAATGCCTCGGTAAGATTTTTATCTTTTGACATGTGTGCCATCACTCTTAGTTCTATTTGCGAATAATCGAAAGAAACAAGTTGATAACCGGGAGATGCGACAAATATCTTTCTCAAACGTTTACCTTCTTCCGATCTTGTAGGTATGTTCTGGAGATTGGGGTTATTCGAAGAGAGTCTTCCTGTATCTACATTTATCTGATTGTAGGTTGTATGGATTCTATTATCAGATGCAATAAAGGAAGGAAAACTATCGAGGTAAGATGTTTTAAATTTTGTATATTCGCGATAATCAATTATAAGAGAGGGAAGGGGATGAAATTTTGACAGTTTTCTCAGTGTCTCGTTATTTGTTGAGAAACCTGTTTTTGTTTTTTTGATGGCAGGGAGTTTTAATTTTTTAAACAGTATTGTTGCTAATTGTTTCGGAGAATTGAGATTTATCTCTTTCGTGTAAACTCTGCATTTGTCAATTATCGCTTCAATCTTCTTTGTAAATTCTTTTCTTATGGATTCAAGTGTTTTTACATTTACAAGAATGCCGTTATACTCCATAAGAGCAAGAATTTTGGCAATAGGGAGTTCCAGTTGCTCATAAAGTTTTTTAATTGATAGATTTTCGAGTTT
>QNBC01000156.1 GCA_003641665.1 candidate division TA06 bacterium | reverse complement strand
TTTCATTATCTCCTCGTAATATGCTTTGACCTTTTTATCGGGGAATTTGAAATCATGTTCAACAGGTTTTACCGTGGAGCCGATTTTGCCGATTTTAACTTCAAAGATGTCTTTATACCCTCTGTGTAAAGCTTTGATGTTGGAGTCGACAATTTCATGTCCTTTTTTTCCGTATGTCTTTTTGATTCTTTCTTCAAGATCACTTTTCCATATTTTTTCACTCAGAACTTTGCTGATTTTGAAAAATGCCGCCTGCATTGTTGTGTTAATTCTTCCTCCAAGTCCTTCTTCAAGAGCAATTTTAAATGCATCAATGGCATATACCTTTATCTTTTTATCGATAATGATTTTTTGCAAATTTTCAGGTATACTTTCCCAAACTTTATCCTTCGGTACATTCGTATTGAGAAGAAATGTCCCGTTTTCCTTTATCCCTTCAAGAACATTGAATTTTGTAAGAAAGGAGGGATTATGAACAGCTACAAAATTGGGATGTTCAATTAGATAGTGACTCTTTAGCGGTTTTGAACTGAACCTAAGATGACTGATTGTTACTGCACCGGCCTTTTTGGAATCGTAGACAAAATAACCCTGAACATATTTATTTGTGTTATCCCCTATCATTTTAATACTGTTTTTATTGGCGCCTACCGTTCCGTCACTGCCGAGTCCGTAAAATTTGGCTTCATAAGAATCTTCATTTTGTGTATTAATGAGTTTTTTAATTGCAAGCGAACGATGTGTTACATCATCGGTGATACCCACCGTGAAATTATTCCATTTGGATTTATCCGTTTTGTTTAAATTTTTCAAGTGCTCGAATACGGCGTAAACCATTGAAGGTGAAAATTCCTTGGAACTGAGACCGTAACGGCCGCCAACGACAATGACGTTTTTCCTCTTTGGATATTTATCGAATCCGAGCATTGCATTTGCAAATGCCGTTTTAACATCACGGTACAGAGGTTCTCCGTCTGTTCCGGCACTTTTTGTTCTATCAAGAACTGCGATGCTCTTTACGGTTTCAGGTATGGCTTTTACTATCTCTATAGAGTTAAATGGTCTGAATAGACGAACTTTTAATACCCCGATTTTTTCTTTCTTATTTTTTATCAACCAGTGGACAGTTTCTTCGACGGTATCACAACCGGAGCCCATTATAACTATTACGTATTTAGCGTCCTTAGCCCCGACATATTCAAACGGTTTGTATTTTCTTCCGGTGAGTTTTCCGAAAAGTTTCATTGAATCTTTGACTATATCGTACGCTTTGTCGTAGTATTTATTTACAGCTTCTCTACCCTGAAAATAGTAATCGGGATTTTGAGCTGTTCCCCTTATAGTCGGTTCGAGGGGATTCATGCCTCTTTTTCTTTTTGCATATATTGTTTCTAAGGGCATATATTCTTTAAAAAATTCTACGGGAAGTGTTGTGACTTTCTGGATTTCATGACTTGTCCTGAATCCGTCAAAAAAGTGCAGAAAGGGAACTCTACTAAGCAATGTTGCCCTTGCGGCGATTGCAGCGAAATCCATTGCTTCCTGAGGATTACTGCTTGCAAGAAGAGCAAATCCTGTATCTCTTGTAGCCATAACATCCTGATGATCTCCGAATATGGATAAGGCTTGTGCGGAGAGAGAACGAGCAGCCACATTAAAAACCGTAGGTGTAAGCTCTCCTGCTATTTTGTACATATTGGGAATCATTAAAAGCAGTCCTTGTGATGCCGTAAAAGTTGTTGTTAAAGCTCCTACGCTTAATGCTCCGTGGACAGCTCCGGCTGCACCTCCCTCGGCTTGCATTTCCACTACAAGAGGAACATGGCCGAGAAAGTTTTTTTCTCCGGCAGCAGCTTTTGCGTCGGCAATTTCACCCATAGGTGATGACGGTGTAATGGGGTAGATTGCTATATTTTCGCTTGTTAAGTACGCAGAATGTGTGCATGCGGTATTTCCGTCCATGGTGGCTTTTGGAGCATTGCTATATTTTGCCATTGTTTTACCTCCGTTTAAAATTCAATATATATTTAACACTTTTTAAAATTTTGTAAAGGGGGAAATCGGTTAATTGTAAAATAAATATCATAATATAATTTAATAAATCAATATTTTTTTCGTTAGAGAATTCCCGGATACATTTAATTTGCAGAAATAAATTCCCTTATGAATTGATTTACCTTTATTGTAGGGGAGACTCCATTTGACATGATGGTATCCTTTTGTTTTACTTCCTTTTACAATTAATGCTACTTTTTTACCGGATATGTCAAAAATGGAAAGATCAACAAAAGCATCATAAGGTAGTATATATTCGATATCCAAATTCCCATTGGATATTGTTCGTTTCAAATTCATTCTTAAATTATATGTAGGGACGGAGGGGATCATGCCCTGCAAATTCCATGTATAAACATTTGCGGCAATGTCGTATCCCTTTTGCCATCTTGCATCCTCCCATGCAAATAAGATTACATTGCCGTTCGTAGCAACTGTTGGATATCGCTGGTATTCGTTTAATCCTTCCGGTGGATTGTTTATTATAACGGCTGTATCCAGTGGGGTTAAATCATTATTGTACTCTCGAGCAAGTATGTCATAATCCGTTTGATATGTGTCAGTGTATCCGAACCATGTCACAACAAACTTGCCATTAGGAGCAGGAGATAAATCGGGTATCCACGAGTAGTAATCACTTATTCTTATGTTAGAATCTATTAGTGTACCTATCGAATCAATTAATTGGGCAAAAATTGAAGAAGTAATTCTGTAATCTTGCCACACAACAATAAAATTACCATTTGAAAGGACTCGAGCGCAGGCAGAATATTGCCCCGATGTTGTTCCGTCATCATTTATTAGGAAATTGCCACCTATTTTATTGCCACTATTATCGTATAATTGTCCATATATATCATAATTGCCGCTTCTGTCATCTGTCCAAACAACGAGTACTTCACCGTCTTCTCTAATTGCGGTAGATGGATCAGATTGATAATTAGCTCCCGCATCGTCGTTTACTTTTGAATCTAATAGAATCGGTGTATCGAGGGAATCAAAATAACTCATATAGATATCATAATTGCCATTTCTATCATCATACCATGCTATTACATGTGAATTTAGCGAGTTTATCGAGATTGATGGATAGTATTTATTGCTTGTGGAATCGGAGGAGGCTTTCAATGTACCTGTCAGCGTATCACCGTTTATATTTAAAAATCTATAAAATACCTTTTTTCTGTCAGTGGGAATATAAACAGGAATTGCATAATTATCATTTTCTGCTATTTCGGGATAATATCCTATATCAAGGTATTTATTATCTCCTTGTTTATTCCCCAACGAATCGGTAATCTG
>QNBC01000155.1 GCA_003641665.1 candidate division TA06 bacterium | reverse complement strand
GAAAAGGAATATGGATCTTGTAAGAATCTGGGGAGTTATGTTTCCGCTCATTTCCTTCATTGCGGGGCTTTCTCTTTTGATTGTCCTGTTTTTCGGGGCAAGGTTTATTATCGAGGGGAGACTTAGTCTCGGTGAATATGTTGCATTCAGCCAATACTTGATAATGTTCATATGGCCTATGATGGCAATAGGTTGGGTGGTAAATCTTTATAAGAGAGGAACCGCATCTCTTGATAGAATTAAAAAGATACTTGATACGAAATCGGAGATAGTGGAAATAGAAAATCCGGTGGAAAAGGAAATAGAGGGGGAGATTGAATTCAGAAATGTCTATTTCAAATTCAATGACAGTAAGGATTACATATTGAAAAACATCTCATTCAAAGTCGAGAAAGGGCAAACATTGGGGGTTCTCGGGCTTACGGGAAGCGGAAAATCCACAATTGCCGATATGATACTGCGGTTTAACGACCCTGAGAAGGGTGAAATTCTTATTGATGGTATAAACATAAAAAATTATTCATTGAAAAATCTGAGATCGCAGATTGGTTATGTCCCTCAGGAGTCTTTTCTTTTCTCTTATACCATTGAAGAAAATATAGGTTTCGGGAAGGATAGTTGGGATTTCGACGAGATTAAAAAGGCGGCTTATATTGCAAAGATATATGACAACATTATCGATTTTCCCGAAAAATTTAAAACCATTGTAGGAGAGAGAGGTGTTACCCTTTCCGGTGGACAGAGGCAGCGAACGGCTCTTTCGAGGGCTATTATGATAAATCCCAAAATACTCATACTCGATGATGCATTTTCAAGTGTAGATACGGAAACGGAAGCGGCGATTCTTCGTGATATGAAAGATGTAATGGGAAGCAGAACCACGATATTGATATCCCACAGGATAAGTACATTGAAAAACGCCAATAAGATTATAGTTCTCGATAAGGGAGAACTCATAGAGAGCGGAACACATGATGAATTGATTAAAAAGGGAGGATTATACCACAGCATTTACCTAAAACAGCAATTATCGGAAGAACTGGAGAGTGAACTATGATGCATGGAGGCGGGCAGAGAAGTTTTGTTAGCGACGAGGTAAAAAACAAAAAACCGAAATTATGGATAATAAAGCGGCTTGCCGGCTATTTTAAACCGTTCATCTGGATTGTTCTTGCCGCGACCTTAATGCTTATGATTGTTTCTGCTTTGCAGATTGTTCCTCCTTATCTGACAAAGGTCGCCATTGATAAGTATATAGCGACGAAGAATTTTACGGGAATTTATAAAATAGCCGGAATATACCTCCTTGTTTTAATTCTACAACTCGTAATTCAATATGCGGAAATCATGCTTACTGAGTATGTAGGACAAAGGGTTATGATTGATATCAGGATGAAGGTTTTCGAACATCTTGAGAATCTCTCCATGACGTTTTTTGATAAAAACCCCATTGGAAGATTGGTCACTCGTGTTACAAATGATGTTGAAGCATTGCACGAGCTATTTACAGGTGGTGTTGTTGCCATTATAGGTGACTTTTTTACGATAATTGCTATTGTCATTGTCATGTTGAAGATGAGCATCTCTCTTACCGTTGCTTCGTTTGTCCTTTTACCGGCATTTGCCATAGCGGCTTATATTTTCTCAATTAAGTCCCATGCGGCATATCTTGATGTCCGTAAATATGTGGCGGAGTCTAACGCTAATTTACAGGAAAATCTCTCCGGTGTCAAAGTTGTTCAGGCTTTTGCTCGTGAAGATAGAAATTATAAGGGGTATGAGAGGATAAATAAAAATTATGTAAAAGCGAGTTTTAGGGCGATTACAATAAATACGGTGTTTTTCCCCGTAGTGGAAGCTTTGAGTTCCATTTCCATCGGATTAATTATCTGGTACGGTGGAGGAAAAAGCATACAGGGTGCTGTTTCCGCAGGAACCCTGGTCGCTTTTATCAGCTATGTGAAGAGATTTTTCGATCCCATCAGGGACCTTGGTGAAAAATACAATATAGTCCAGAACGCCTCGGCTTCATCGTTCAGGATTTTTAAACTACTCGATACGAAGATGTTGATAAAAGATGCACCCGACAAAAAACAGATAACTCCGAAAATAGGTCAAATAGAATTTAAAAATGTCGTATTCTCTTACAACAAAGGAGAAACGATTTTGAAGAACATATCGTTTAAAATAGAGAGAGGAGAAAAAGTTGCATTTGTAGGTGCAACCGGAGCGGGGAAAACATCAATTATTAGCATAATTCCCAGATTATACGATATAGATAGCGGAGAAATTTTAATAGATGATATCGATATACGGAAATACGATAAAAAATGTTTAAGAGCGGGAATCGGAATGGTCCTTCAGGAGCCTTTCATATTTGCAGGAACGGTTTTTGATAATATCGCCCTGTGGGACAAATCAATAACACTTGATGAAGTTAAAAGAGCGGCTGAGATCGTTAACCTTGCTCCATTTGTGGAGAGGAGGCGGAAGGGATATTACGAAGAGGTTGGAGAAAGGGGAAGCAATTTTTCGCAAGGTGAACGTCAGATGATTGCATTTGCAAGGGTATTCATCAAGAATCCCCCTATACTGATTATGGATGAGGCGACTTCGAGCATAGATACCCAGACCGAAGCCCTTATTCAAGATGCACTACTGAAGATTATGGAAGGGAGAACCTCCATTATCGTTGCACACAGACTATCAACCATAAAAAATGTAAACAGAATTTTTGTTGTCCATAAGGGCAAGATTGTCGAAGAGGGTGACCATCAATCGCTGCTTGCAAAGAAGGGAGTTTATTATAAACTCTACAAATTGCAGTATGCCGATTAAAGGAGATATTTGTGAGCGATAAAATCGATAAATTCCTCAAAGAAAGAGAATATCTAAATAACACGGTTATGAAATATGCCGGTTTGAATACGAAACGATTTTTTAACCTTGATTCTGCCGTTTATAAGGAAGGTAAACTCCCACGGAAAGTAAAAGAGATGATGGGGCTTGTCGCATCCATGGTACTCAGGTGCGATGATTGCATAACATATCATCTCATACAATGCAAAAAATTTAATGTGTCAGACGAAGAGTTAGAAGAAGCCCTGTCCGTGGCTCTCATAGTCGGGGGCTCCATTGTTATTCCTCATTTGAGAAGAGTATTTGAACAGTGGGATAAAATAGAACATAAAAAATTATAAACAAATCCGAATTTCCTTCGTATTGTAGATGAATGCAAAAAGGAGCATTTATGAAAAGATTTATTTTTTTATTTGTTTTACCGGTTATGTTGAATGCCGTAACTCTGAAGCATACGAGAAACACGATTGTAATAGACGGTAATCTGGAAAAGGTGTGGT
>QNBC01000154.1 GCA_003641665.1 candidate division TA06 bacterium | reverse complement strand
TACATCCGGTTATTATACAAAAACGAGAACAGATGTTGTTACAAGTGATACATCATTTACCGATACGCTATTGGCATATGGGTATATTACTGGTATAGTCGGACTTTCGGATAACCCAGCCGATTCTTCGGGAACTATTGTATCGATTACAATGCCTGATTCGACGGTATATGCAGATACAACAGATGTTCACGGAGCATTTTCCATTTTGAACCCCGTATCAAGCCCTGCAGACACAGTTACTGTTGTTGGTTCAGTATCTCACCCTGGATATTACGGAGGAGATTCAACATTCGCATTAACATACGGAGATTATGACTTCGGTACGGTTTCTCTTGAGGCGATACCACCCGCACCTACGAACTTAACGGCAGAAAGCGATTGGGACGGAATGGTTCCGCTACATTGGGAACCGGCGATAAACGGAACGTTGTTGTCGTATGTGGACGGGACTCCGGATTCATATTTCGGCTACGGTTCACCGGGCAACGGTTTTGCGGTTAAATTTACACCGACATCATATCCGGTAGTGCTGAACCTCGCAAGATTGCTCCCCAATAATGACAATCCGTATATGTTCTATGTATGGGATGATGACGGAACCGGAGGAGCACCATTAACCGTTATAGACTCGCATTATGTAGAAAAGGTATTCCCCGGTCAGTGGAATTATGTAAACTTGAATATTTCCATTGATAGCGGTTCTTTCTATATAGGATACATTGAAACAAACGACGGAACGAATTACTTCGGCAGAGACACATTAAATCTTGATAACACTTCATGGGTATTTTCAGGCGGATCATGGGAGAGCTTAACGACAGCTTTTGGTGGTGCATATAATTGTGATTTCTACTTTGAAGCGGTTGTAAATACGGGTGGAACAAAGACAATTCTTTCACCTAAGAAACCGATAATTAAGAGAGGATTAAAGAGCAATTCGATACCTGATGCAAAACCGTACACACCGAAATTCAAATACAATTTGAAAAACAGAGCTACATTAAATTATTTCAATATTTACAGAGATACAACGACAATCAATGATATATCAGCATTGACACCGATAGATACGACATCGAACAATTATTACACGGATACGACGGTTACAAACGGAATTACATACCATTATGTAGTGACAGGAATGTATGACACGGGAGAGAGCGATCCGAGTAATGAAGCTGTTGCAACCCCGAAAGAACTGATTACAAGCGGTGATTATATGATTGTTGATATGGCTGATACAAGTTTGCAATACAATGGTAATACGGCAGCGGAAGCTGTGGAACAGTCGCTTATCAATCTCGGATATACGGGAACAACTGTGAGTAAAAATTACCTGCTTGCAAATTACACCGATTTGAGCGGATTTAACACCGTATTTCTGCTTCTCGGTCAGAATTCATCAACAACAAATATGGGAGTACTCGGCAACAACTCACCTGAAGAATCATTGTTTGTTAATTACCTACAATCTGGTGGCGGTCTGTATATCGAAGGAAACGATATAGGCTGGACATATGATGACGGAAGTGGTTTTACAAATATCTGGCCATACTTCCATGCAAATTACCTTGATGATGGAACGGGAGATGCAGGCACATTGAATGGTATAGCAGGGACATTCACGGAAGGAATGAGTTTCACATACAGCGGTCCTCAATACTACATTGATCATTTCAGTGCAGCAGCAGATGCGTGGGAGATTCTCGAAAATGCTTCACCCGCATATTACACAGTGATTGCATTCGGAGATACCACCTATCATTACAACACGATTCTATCTTCCGTACCTTATGCCGCTCTTACGGGAACGACACCGAACCCGGATACGTTGATGCAAGATTATTACAACTTCCTGATTAGTAACACGGCAACGGGTATTTCTGTAGTAAAGAAAGGAAAGGTTCTCAAATACAATCTATCGCAGAACTTGCCTAATCCTGCAAGAAACAAAACAACTATTTCTTACTCGATAAAGAAAGCGGGACATGTAAATATCTCTGTTTACAACATGATAGGGCAGAAAGTTATGACGGTTGTGAATGAGGACAAGAAAGCAGGAATTTACAAAACAAGTATTGACACAAAGAAATTGAATAGTGGCGTTTATTTTTACAAAATAAATGCTAATGATTTCTCAATGTCAAGAAAGTTTATGGTGGTTAAATAGAATGTGAATACGATTGCCATATAAAAAAAGGGAGCCTTAGGCTCCCTTTTTTTATATCGAATTATAAATCATTTTTTCTTTAAGAAATAAAAAACACCGCGATTTTGAATCTGAGCAATGATTTTACCCTCCGATTCGAGAACATCGAGGTATTTATTCAATTCATTAATGTGAAGTCCGAGAATTTCGCTTAAGTCGGTGAGAGTACACGGTCTTCTTCTTATCGTATCAAGTATTGTTGACTCAATGTCATCTCTATATGATTTTATATCCTTCCTACTCTTATATTTAGAAATTATTTCGGCATTGGGGATATTCCAATATTTTATAATAAATTCAAGTGTCTTTTTTGATGCTGGTTTGACCCAATTTTCCGTTCCCGGGCGGTCAAGTGTATTTAACTGAACCCTATCCGGTTTTATTTTTACAATCGCTTTTTTTAGTGCATCAAGATTGTCATTATCAGTATTTATCCCTTCCACAATAAATATTTCGAGCCAGATTTCTCCTTTATATTCCTTTCGGAAGGCAACCAACCCTGAAATAATTTTTTCAATTTTGAGTCTTCCATTTGGCCGGTTTATCTTTGTAAATGAATCGGTTAGAGCCGAATCGAGAGAAGGGAGTACAACATCTGCCAGAAGAATCTCTTTTCTGATTTCATCAAGGTAGAGGAGTGAACCGTTTGTTAAAACCGCTGTTTTTATATTGGGATAGTGTGTTTTAATATGAGACAGAATAACACCGATTTTACTATGCAAAGTTGGTTCCCCGGAGCCGGAGAATGTAATAAAATCAGGTGCTGGATGATTTTTTACATAATCGTCAATTTCTTTCAAAACAATATCCGTAGGAACATATTCCTTTCTTTTTATTGTGAGATCCGTGGTTCTTCCGCATTCGCAATAAATGCAGTTATAGGAACAAACCTTATAGGGTATAAGATCAATGCCTAAAGACACTCCTCATCTTCTTGACGGAACCGGTCCGAAAATATACTTGTACTTCATAGGGCAAATATATCATAAAATTTTTAATATGTATAGATTGAAAATGTTACTTAAAACATATTAATTTATTTTATTCATTTTGTTTGACAACAGAATAATAAAATGATAAAATGCCACTATGAAAATTCTTTTGGTGTCGGATGCCTACTACCCTTATCCTTCGGGAGTAACCGAATAT
>QNBC01000153.1 GCA_003641665.1 candidate division TA06 bacterium | reverse complement strand
GAATAGAAAATTTGATATTGTTCTCCTTGATTTGACGATACCGGGTGGAATGGGTGGAAGAGAAACCATGGAGAAACTCCTGAAATTGGACCCTGATGTTAAGGGGATTATTGTGAGCGGTTATTCAACAGATGTTATAATTAGCGAATATAAAAAGTACGGTTTTAAAGAGGCTGTTTTAAAACCGTTTCGAATGGACGAACTCTCATCTGTTTTGAAGAAAATTATAAATGGTGATTGAGTCTAAAAATTTTATTTGGGTTTCACTGTGATATCTCATATCCTATCATTCCGGACCGCATTGTTTTCATGCCGGACTTGTTTTAAAACCTTTCCCGAGAGATGTAATAGACCACCCCTGAAGTAATGCTGAAATAAATTCAACACAGGCCCTGAGAGTAAAAGGAAAAGAGTCATTTTTCACTTGACTTTGTCATTCCGAACTTGTTTCGGAATCTCTCCCGAGAGGGCGTAATAGACCCTGAAATAAATTCAGGGTGACAGGAAGATGGGCGTAATAGTCCCTAAAACGATACTGAAATAAATTCAGATAACAGGGATGAAAGCATAATAGATTTGTTTCGGAATCTCACTTTTATATTGTTAATCTGCTCTATCTATCTGCCTGAACCTTAGTGCAGGCGAACCTATCTACCCCCCTATTTAAGAATTTATTGACAAAACAAAATATAACTCTATAATACCATTAATAATAAAAGGAATAGAATATGATTAAGATATTTGCAGATTTAATTACAATGGAGAAAGTAAAAGTATTGAAATACATACATAGAAAATAGGATGGTGTTATGAAAAAAATATTTGTTATCTTTTTTATGCTTGTTATTTCCGTATCGCTTTATGGAGTGCAACCGCCTGTTGCCCCCCAAAAAACTCATATTACAAAAATAAACGGTTGCATATTGAAGGATGATTATTATTGGTTGAGGGATAGAAATGATTCCAATGTGATAAAGTATATTAGAGCCGAAAACAGATATACCGAAACGATGCTGAAGCCGGCGAAAAATTTAGAGAATAAGATCTATAATGAAATAATCGGAAGAATAAAACAAACGGATTTAAGCGTGCCGTACAAGGATGGCGATTATTACTATTATAAAAAGTACATTAAAGGGAAACAGTATCCGGTATTTTGCAGAAAAAAAGGTAATTTGGAAGCTAAAGAAGCAATTATTTTGGACCAAAACGAACTTGCTGAAGGTCACCAATTCTATTCTTTAAGGTTTCTTGGTGTAAGCCCGTACGGGAATCTACTTGCTTATGCAGTAGATACGAACGGTTCGGAGAGATATACATTGTACATAAAAAATTTGGACTCGGGGAGGTTGTTACCTGAAAGAATATATAATGTTTCCGGTGTTGTTTGGGCGAATGATAATAAAACGATATTTTACACTACAAATGACAGCACTAATAGAACCTATAGGGTTTTTAAGCATGAAGTAAATAATTCACTTGTAAAAGACGAAAAACTTTATCAGGAAAACGACGGTAGATTCTGGGTATGGATTGAAAAAACAAGGGATAGCAGGTTTATAATTATCGGGACCGGTAGTTCAACCACTTCAGAGATACGTTATTTGAATGCAAATACACCTTCGGATACATTTAAATTAATTTCTCCTCGTAAGAAAGGGGTTGAGTACTATGTTAGTAGCCGAGGCAATACTTTTTATATAAGAACCAATAAAAATACCAAAAATTTCGAATTGATGACGGCACCTATAAACGATCCCCGGAAGAAGAATTGGCGTGTTTTAATCCCCGGAAGGAAAAATGTAAAGATAGAAGATTTTGAATTGTTCAAGGATTACTTAGTAGTTATCGAGAGAGAAAACGGTTTGGAAAAGATTAGGATAATCGATTTTGCTGACAATTCCGATTATTATGTGCATTTTCCCGAAGAGGATTACTCATTTTGGATGGGGAAGAACAGAATATTCGAAACCGACTTGCTCAGGTTCACATATACTTCTCTTATTTCTCCCAATACCGTATACGATTTCAACATGAAAACGAGAAAATTAATAAAGAAAAAACAGTACGAGATAAAGGATTATGACAAGACTTTTTATGAAGCAAAGCGACTGTTTGCAAAAGCCAAAGATGGAACGCTAATTCCTATCTCCATAGTGTATAAAAAAGGAATCAAGATGAATGGTAATAACCCTCTATTACTATATGGGTACGGTGCGTACGGCTCGAGTTCCGATCCGTATTTTTCTTCAAGCAGGTTGAGTCTTCTCGATAGGGGGTTTATTTATGCCATAGCTCACGTCAGGGGAGGGGGAGAAATGGGAGAAGAATGGTACGATGATGGGAAAATTTTACATAAAAAGAATACATTTACCGATTTTATTGCATGTGCGGAATTTTTAATCTCCGAGAAGTACACCAATCCTGAAAAATTGGCAATAATGGGAGGAAGTGCCGGGGGAATGCTAATCGGGGCTGTATTGAACATTCGGCCGAATCTTTTTAAGGTAGCTGTAATGGATGTTCCTTTCGTAGATGTTCTCAATACAATGTTAGATCCTTCGTTACCTCTAACCGTTGGAGAATATGAAGAGTGGGGCAATCCCAATGAAAAAAAGTATTTCGATTATATTCGTTCGTATTCCCCCTATGATAATATTAGGGCACAAAACTATCCTGCAATGTTGGTTGAAGGGAGTCTCAATGACACGCGAGTGGGATATTGGGAACCCACCAAATGGGTGGCAAAATTGAGGGCTACAAAGACCGATAGTAATCTTGTTTTACTTCACATCAATCTTGATGCAGGGCATGGTGGTTCTTCGGGTCGATACGATTGGTTCAAGGATATAGCACGCGAGTACGCATTTATACTTTACGAGATGGGATATAAGGATTAGGAGCAATTATGATATTCAAAGTCATTTTTATCACACTGTTCGGAATAAAGATATTAATCAAGAGCTTTATCGATTTTTTGAATTACGATTATTTAAGAAAAAACAGAGGTATTCCCGAGGAGTTTAAAGGTATTGTTGATGAAAAGAAGATAATAAGAATTGGCGATTACAATGCCGAAAAAGTTAGATTTAATTTATTTAAAGAGATATACGAAACGTTAATTGTTATGTTGTTTCTATTTACACCTCTTTTCAAAATTTATTTTAATTGGATTGATTCGTTGGGAATAGCTTATGTTATGAAGGGAGTTTTGTTTTTTGAGATATTTGTTATTGCAGATACAATTTTAATGCTCCCTATGGAATATTACACAAGCTTCGGCATAGAGCAAAAGTACGGCTTCAATAATTATACTTTCGGAGGTTGGATACTCGATCAAATCAAGTGGAGTCTTGTGGTTTTGGTAATATACGCCAT
>QNBC01000152.1 GCA_003641665.1 candidate division TA06 bacterium | reverse complement strand
CTCCGCAGGATTTCGAATTTATCGACCAGGAAGAAATCTATTTCGCCACTCTTATTAAAAACATAGGACTTGCATTGTATAATCTCAATCTGGAGAAGAAAAATAGTGCTTATTTAAAAAGTATTAAGGCGAAAGATATTAGATATAAAGAATTTTTCAATAATAGCATATCGGCAAATGCCATTATTTTTCCCGACGGGAGAATTGTCGATTGCAACAGAGCGTTCATAAATCTTTTCGGCTACAAGACAAAAAAAGAGGCTCTTAAATCAAATGTTAACGATTTATATCTACATAAAAATACTCGTAGTAATTTTATTAAAAGAATAAAAGAAGAGAAAAAAGTGGAGAATATGACAGCCAAATATCGAACAATCACAGGAGAAATAGTTACGGTTCGAGAAAATAGTGTGGGGATTTTTGATAAATCGGGAAGATTAAAACGTATGTTAATCTATTTACAAAATATATCAAAACAGGAGGAACTGCAAAAACAGCTAATGCAAGCTCAAAAAATGGAAAGCCTCGGTAGAGTAGCCGGAGGGATAGCACATGATTTAAATAATATGCTTGTCCCCATAAAGGGCTACACGGATATGTTACTGCTTCAAACCCCGAAAGATAGTCCTATTTATTCCAAATTAGTTGAAATCGATAAGGCGTCTGATAGAGCAACAGCACTTATAAAAGAAATTCTCGCTTTCAGCAAAAAACAGATACTTAATATAGAAACATTCGATCTCAACGGAGAAATCGAACGTTTTGCCAACATACTTAAAAAACTCATAGGGGAAAAAATTAATTTTAATATTGTGCTACAGCCGAAACATCTCAATATTAATGCTGATAAAACTCAAATAGACCAAATTCTACTAAATCTGGCAGCAAACGCACGTGATGCAATGCCAGAAGGAGGAACATTAACAATTGAAACTTCCGAAATCAACCTCGACACAATCTATACCACTAAACATATAAATATAAAGCCGGGCAAATATGTTCTTCTTGCTTTTACGGATACCGGAATGGGAATGGATGATAATACGATTAATATGATTTTTGAACCGTTTTTCACCACAAAATCAAATGGTACGGGGCTTGGCTTATCTACAGTTTACGGTATAGTTAAACAACACAAAGGTTATATAGTTGTTTACAGTGAACCGGGGCTAGGTACTACATTCAAAATATATTTCCCAAAATCTCATAAAGGGACAAAAATAAATGCTAATGAAAAAATCCCGATGAAAGATTTTATTGCCGGAAATGAAAAAATTTTACTTGTGGAAGATGAAGAAGATGTAAGAAATGTTATTAAGGAAATATTAACACAATACGGATATAAAGTATATGAAACGGCTTCATCATTAAAGGCTCTGGATATGGTTAAAAGGGGAGAGAATTTCGACCTTCTTATTACGGATGTTGTTTTACCCGAGCTAAATGGAAAGGAACTTTCAAACGCCATAAAAAAGGAAAATAAAAATATAAAAATTCTCTATATGTCCGGCTATACAAGCAATGTTATTGCACACGAAAAAATCCTGGATGAGGGAGTAAATTTCATTCATAAACCGTTTTCCGTAACAAGTTTGTTGATAAAGGTCAGAGAGATTCTCGAATCCAATTGAATCCCGATAAATTTGACTAAAATTATTTTATTATATATTATTTAAATAAATCGGAGGATAATGTGATAAATCAAAAGAAACAAAAAGAGAAAAACAACGAAGAGATCGATGAGCAACTTCAGGAAGAGATAAAACAATTTTTAAAAGAAAAAGAAAAAATTCGCTCAATAATAGGAAAAATAGGCGGACGTCCCACAAGAAATGACGAGATTATAAACATAATGTTTATAACTTTAGTTCTTGCTTCTTTTATCGCTTCAATAATGCTGTCGGGAATTTGGAAAACCTTAGCAATCGATTTTGCAATCCTGCTTATTTCATTGAAGATATCATATATGCTCTATTCTGCATCAAAAGTAAGCCATTTTCAATTCTGGATTCTTTCATCAATAGAATGGCGTATAAACCAAATGGAAAAAGAGTTACGAGATATTCAAAAGTCATTAAAAAAGAGCAAGAATGATAAATAATTACTTTTCAATAAAATCCAATACACCTATGGAATTATCGATTTTCATATCAATAAACTTTTTCCCTTTATTGAAATTTCTGCTTTCATAAACCCCGTCTCCTTTTCTTTCAAAACAATCAGGTATTGTGGTCGATGAGATAACTTCATCATTACGTTCAATCTTTATGGGTAATTTATGATTGAAAAATATCGTTGTTAAACTCATACCCAAATCCATGTCAAGAAACATATTGTGTTTCAATTTTCCCGATAGATCTATAATTTGTTTACTGACTCCGCCTTTGATGCAAACCGTATCCGCTCCGGAATTTAGAAGATTTTTTATGTTCAATTTACTCACACCACCGGATATTTCCATTTTATTGAGATTCATTCTTTTAGCCTGACCAAAATCAATTATCATATCCGAAACACCACTTTCGAATGATATATTTTTAAATTTGGAATTGCTTAAATTGATTTTTGCTTTCACAACTCCGAATTGAAACTTTAAATCACATGACTTCTTCGGGAACAGATTGATATATACAGTATCCTTTTTGATGACCTTTTTGTTTACATTTAGATTTAGAACGTCGTTGGAGTCATTTATTATCGTTTTTCCCACATTTATTTCTATTGTATCGTTTTTATTCTCCATTTTAATTAATTTATCCGGTAAACTGTATTTCATCGAGACAGGTTTCGGGTTTTTATCAGTGGTTATAATAACATAACACCCATTTGCCTCGATTTTCACATATTTCATATTTTTCCCGTTCCAATGTTTTTCCCCACCGAACAGAATAAAAGGAAAAATTAAAAAGAGCAAAACGGCAAATCTATTTTTCATCGTTTTCTTGCCCCTCTTTATATATTCTTGTTCCGAATCGGCTTAAAGTAACCGAGCCTAATGCATAAGTAATAATAATGTATATCTCCGTGAAATAAAGGGATACAAATAAGATATTCAACCATGTTATGCCGGTAAAATTAACAATAAGCCCTAAAAGCGGTATTATCGACATTACTATTAACCCGAGTAAAACGGTTAGAGATACATGTACATTCTTTTTCCCAACCTTATTAATTGTGTATTTCCCTATCATATAGATAAGTACGGAATTTCCAAAAATCATTGCAATAAACAATGCAAGAATGAGAACCGGAATAAAAGGAATACCTATTATACTAACAGCCAAAATAACAATTGAAGGGATTATAAGTAACTCAACAAGGAAACCTGCAAGAAACGTTGCAAACGGACTTATATTCATAGTCTTTTCCACATTCCTTGTTCCCTTCTTAAATAGCACAACAATGGCAAGAGCCATGAGGTAGTAAATAATAAATTTGGAAATCGATCTAAACCATGAATAGTCATATGTAAAAAAGCGTATCCGGTGCATGGGATAATTTGATGTTCCGTAACTCCTTAAAT
>QNBC01000151.1 GCA_003641665.1 candidate division TA06 bacterium | reverse complement strand
GGAGCTTTGCTCCAAAGGGTTCTCATCCCATACGAATGTAAAGCGGAGGGAGAGGGATTCGAACCCTCGTCAGGTTGCCCTGAACACGATTTCGAGTCGCGCGCTTTCGACCTCTCAGCCATCCCTCCGAGATAAAAAAAATCTCTTTAATAAGTCTGAACTTTCTTTTTCGAGTAGTCCGGATTCGATTTCTATTTTATGATTTAGAGCTTTGTTAGCCAATATATTGCACCCCAGAGAAATGGAGCCAAATTTGGGTTGAGAGGCACCATAAACGAGTCTCTTTAAACGGGCGTTCATAATTGCCCCCGCACACATAGGACACGGTTCGCACGTAGAGAATATCTCACACTCGTTCAATCGCCAACCTGCCAACTTTTCTTCGGCATCTCTGATTGCAAGTATCTCCGCATGTGCTGTTACATCCTTTGTTTTCTCCACTCGATTATGTCCTCTTCCAATAACTTTCCCGTTACATACAACCACAGCCCCTACGGGAACCTCATTTTCCTCTAAAGCTATTTTGGCCTCTTCAATCGCCATCTGCATAAAATCTCTATCATCCATAAAAAAGCACGCCGGGGGGGAGTCGAACCCCCAACCTACAGATTCGTAGTCTGGCGCTCTATCCAATTGAGCTACCGGCGCATTGTCGTTATTATATGATATTATTGAAGTTTGTCAAGATAATTGGAGGAGAAATGGGTGTAATTTCGATGATGTTTTTTAATATTCTTAAACACATATTTAATATCTTCTTGACATCAACCCAATATTTGTTAAAATTAGCATATGAATTTAATCTTAAAGTATGGTGCGTTTTCACTCTTTTCCTATCTCATCGGTTCTATTCCGAACGGTTATATAATCACAAAAATCAAACTAAGAAAAGATATAAGAAAATTAGGGAATTATAAAAATATCGGTGCTACGAATGTATTCACTTCCGTTTCTCCTATGGCGGGTTTTCTTACATTGATTTTAGATATAGTGAAAGGATTTATACCGGTATTTATGGCTAAACAGTTTCATCTTAATCAATATTATATACTCCTGATCGGTGTTCTTGCAATATTGGGGCATATTTATCCTGTTTATATCGGCTTCAAAGGAGGAACGGGTATGGCTACAACGTTAGGAATTTTGCTCGGTCTCATGCCTCTTGAGATGGCATTTGTCGCATTATTGTGGGGGCTTGGAGTTGCAATTTTCAAGAGACCCGCTCTAATGGGGTTAATAGTGATTGTCTTACTTCCGATTATTGTTATTATAAATCATAAACCGAACAGTATTGTTATCGCCGCCCTTTTGATCAGTATCGTTGATCTCATTATTTCCACATCTTCCGTGGATCACATAAAGAGCATGTTGAGAGGGGACGAGTATATTTCCGTGAAAAATAAGTTTTTAAAGCATATTAAGAAAAATTAATCAATAAGAACCGCCGTTCCGTATGCCAATAGCTCTGCAGCTCCTTGCATAACACTCGATGTTGTAAACCTCACTCCAACAATTGCATTTGCCCCCATCGCTTTGGCATTATCAATCATTCTGTCAATTGCCTGTTCTCTTGCTTCGGCTATCATTTTCGTATAATCGCTAATCTCGCCTCCAACAAGATTTTTTAATCCTGCCATTAAGTCATGCCCAACATGGCGGGCTCTTATTGTATTGCCTTTTACCAGTCCCAATGTTTTTACAATGCGCTTTCCTTCTATATGCTCAACTGTTGTAATTATCATTTTTCTACCTCCTTGTAACGTTCGTTTTTATTGAAGAAAATACGTTCGCGAATAATGGAAATAAGTAATATAACAATACCGATTACCAAAAGTGCGACACCGACACGGATAAAAATGGGGACGTTATTATCCAGTAAAAAATCTCTTATAAAATAAAAAGTAGAGGTTACTAAAAGGATTATTGCTCCGATTGAAAAGAAAATCCATCCGATACCTCTCTCAATTTTTGCGTATATATTGCTTTTATAATGCTCCCACAATTTATCTTCGGGAGATTTGTATTTATAACCGGACAGTAGTTTATTCATTTTTTCCGCCTCCTCCAGATCGTGTCTGCATTCCTCGCATGATTTCAGATGTTCGTTCAGTTCATGCAGTTCACTATCCGATATCATACCGCTTATTCGTTTTTCTATCAAAATTTTATAGTAATCATGTTTCATCGTATAGCCTCTTAATTATATCTTTCATTCTTTTTTTTGCGTAAAATAAGCCGGACATAACGCTTCCCAAAGGAATTCCGAGAATTTTAGCGATTTCCTCATAGGAAAATCCATCGAAATACTTTAACGTCAGGAGTTCCCGATCTCTCTCACACAGCATATGGAGAGCTTTTGCTATATCGATCTTATCATCCTTATTATTCTCCTCGTACGAATATTTACTATCCATACTGACAAAGGGGTGTATATTCCTTCTCTTTATGTAATTAAGACAGATATTGCGAAGGATTGTAAAGAACCATGTACCGAAACTGTAATGGGCATTAAAACGATTACGTTCTTTGTAAGCCTTTACAAAGGCATCCTGAGAAAGGTCTCGTGCAGTTTCCTCGTCTCCCACATAACCGTAGGCGAAGAAATAGGCTTTTTTCATATATCTGTCCACCAATATATCAAATGATTTCATACTACCTTTTATCGTTTTAATAAACAGCTCCTTATCGCTTTCCATAATCAATACAAATTATCCTATTGTTTTATTCATGAATTTTTAATATTCCTCCGCGTTTTACATTGTAAAGATATGTGGTTTTTCCGGAAGGAAAAATAATCTTTATTTTTCTGATGGGACCATAGTCCAGATTTAAACCGAAATGCAATACTCTATCCGCTTGATTTCCTATTCCGTCAAAGAAATGTATGAACTTCATTATTTTAAAATCCCCAAAATATAATATGGCTTTCGTGCCGAAGGCATCACTTCCCGATTTTGTCCCGATTACTTGTAAATCAAAGTAGGTGTTTCTGTTTTTTCTTATATTCTCCAGTAGTTGTAGCCCGTCAGGAGAACAGATAACTAAATCTTGATCACCATCCCTGTCAAAATCCATGCTTATGACACCGTATGAATTTTTAACCCTTGCACCGGAGAGATATGTTACATCGGAAAATGTTTTATTGCCATTGTTTAAATAAAGATGCGAATTCTTGCGGGAAGTAACAAAAAGATCCTCGTAACCGTCATTGTTAAAATCGGCAAGTAGTGGATTTATATTGTCATTGTCGTACGGAATACCGGCATTCGGAAAAATATCCTCATATTTGTTTTTTGCTTGAATATATAAGGTCGTCATATCGGCATTTAATATGTTTTCCGGTGATGTGGTATTGCAGGAAATAAGATCGATTTTACCGTCGTTATCTATATCACCGGAATATGCACCCAAACTATTACCCCACCATCCGTCATGATTAATCCCTGCAATATGCAATTTCGTTGCGTAATCCTTAAAGGATTTCCTGTTAAACCGAATGAGAGAATTTTTTGCTAAATCGGATATGGCAAGGTAAACAG
>QNBC01000150.1 GCA_003641665.1 candidate division TA06 bacterium | reverse complement strand
GATAATATACAAATTGCCAAATACTATCTTAAGAATCTTGCCCTTAACAATGATCTTATATTGACATTTATGCCAAAACCTATTTATAATGAAGCGGGGAATGGTCTACATTTTCACCAGTATCTGGAAAAAGATGGAGTATCTATTTTCGGAGACAAGAAAAACATTTTAAGTGATATCGGATTAAACTATATCGGTGGAATAATTAAACACGGTAGATCTATAGCGGCGATTACAAATCCCTCTACAAATTCCTACAGAAGGTTAAATTCCGGATTTGAAGCCCCGGTTAATTTGCAATATTCCGAAGGATGTAGAGAAACTGCAATTAGAATTCCTGCATATATAAAGGACATCAAAAGTATTGATATAGAATTCAGACCACCTGATGCAACAAGCAACCCTTATCTTGCTATAACGAGTATGCTACTTGCAGGGATCGACGGTATAAAAAATAAAATTGATCCGGGAACTCCTGCAGTTTACGGACGATCTTACAAAAGGGTAAAAAGGATTCCACTCAATCTCGATGAAGCGCTAAGCGAATTACAAAGGGATAACAAATATCTTACGGATACGGGTGTTGTCGATGGAGAATTCATAAAAAAATGGATTGAAATCAAGAGAATTGAAAGTGCTACAGTTAGCTTTCATCCACACCCATTTGAATTCGAGATCTATTTTTGATGAAGACGGTTATACAGAGAGTTAATTATTGTAAGGTTGTAGTAGCGGAAAAGGTTGTATCTTCAATCAATAAAGGGATTTTAATATTGATTGGAATTGAAAAAAGTGATACATTTGACATGGTAAACAGATATTCCGAAAAAATTCTAAAATTAGGAATATTTAAAAATAGTAATGGAAAGTTGGGAAGAACAATATTGGAAGAGAAATGTGATATTATGATAATATCGCAAATTACATTGATAGCTAATTTAAATAAAGGTAAAAAACCGGATTTTTCCAACTCGGCTACGGTAGATGATGCAAAACGATTGTATTCTCATTTTGTCGATATATTCAAAGAAACCGGATTGAATGTCAAAACGGGAGAGTTCGGTGAATATATGAAGGTTGAACTTGAGAATGATGGACCTGTAACATTTATAATTTAGGTGGATGTATGAAGAGTATGACCGGTTATGGCACCGGAATAGTGGAGGAAGACGGTTATCAAATAAAATGTGAGATTTCATCGGTAAATCATAGATATTTCGAAGCCAAGGTAGTCTTACCCGAGAATTTTGAAAATCTAAAAGTTGAACTTACACAATATCTAAGAAATAGCTGTATTAGGGGAAAGTACTATGTTAAAATCGCTATTACGGGTAGTGAGGACAAAATACCTTCAATAAATATGAAAAAAGCGGATTTGTACATCAAGCTTTATAGAGAGCTGAGTGATAAAGTGGATTTCGGAGAATTGGATTTTGTATCGTTTTTATCTCTTCCCGAAATACTTTCAAAGGAAACCGCTGAGCAAAGTCTTTTTGTTGATAAGTTTAAACGAGCCATTGATAAAGCGGTAATTTCTATGAATATGATAAAGGAAGAAGAGGGTAAAGCCATCGAAGAATTCATTTTAAAAGAATTGGAAATTGTTGAAGAGATTGTATCACATATAAAAAAATCATCCGGTGATTTAAAGGCAAAAAAAATTGAAATGGCTAAAAAAAGGGTCGAAGAGCTTAGCCTGGACAAACTTTCTCAAAATTGTGTGGAACAGGAGATCGTGTATTTAGCGGATAGATATGATATAAGTGAGGAGATACAAAGACTGGAAACCCATATACACAATTTCAAAACAATGTTGCAAAAGCAACATGTAGGGAAAAAGATGGGTTTTCTCTTACAGGAGATGGGACGCGAAGTAAACACAATAGGTTCAAAACTGCCCGATAACGATATTTCGTTTGAAGTTGTAAAAATTAAAGACAGTCTCGAAAAAATAAGAGAACAGGTGCAGAATGTCGAGTAGTAGTGGATTTATTGTAGTAATCGCTGCTCCTTCCGGTGCGGGAAAAACAACTATATGTCGTGAAATAGAGAAAAGAAGAGATGATGTTGTTTATTCGATTTCAGCGACAACAAGAGAAAAGCGAATAAATGAAAAGGATAAGATCGATTACTATTTCAAAACAAAAGATGAATTCGAAGAAATGATAAAGGAAAATCAGTTCATCGAATGGGCGATTGTTCATGGAAACTATTACGGAACACCGAAAAACAGTATAAAAGGACTCATTGAAGAGAATAAAATTGTTATAATGGACATAGATGTCCAGGGTGCAAGAAGCATAAGAAAGGAATTTCCCGATTCTTCCGTACTGATATTCATTATGCCTTCGGACATAAAAGCACTGAAAGAAAGACTTTTAAATAGAAAACAGGATAATATGGATACAATAAAAAAAAGATTGCATAATGCGAAGGAAGAGATTGAAAAAATTGGGGAATTCGATTATATTGTTATTAACAATGATTTAGACAAAGCTATTGATGACGTGGATGGAATAATAAACAGTGAACGATTGAAAATATTTAGAAACGAGAAACTTATTAAAAAGTTTAAGGAGGATTTAAAGAATGAAGAAAGAATTCTTTAGTATTGAGGAAATCTGGAAAAGATACCCCAACAAATATCTTGCCGTAATTTTAACTGCAAAAAAAGCGAGAAAGATTAATCAAGAATATGTAGATGCTTTGAAGATGGAAGAAGCCATCGGTGAGATACTGGATAGACCGAAAGAAAAACCAACAATTTTAGCCCTTAAAGATATATTGGAGAATCCAATAAAAATAGAGGAAGATGTCTAATTTACTTATCGGCGTAACAGGGGGAATTGCAGCATATAAGATACCGGAACTTGTTAGATTGTTTATAAAGGGCGGTTATGATGTAAAAACCGTTCTAACGAAAAATGCCGGTTTATTTGTTACAAAAGAGACACTTGAGATGTTAACGGGTAATAAAGTATATACAGATAATTTTTCTCAAGAGGATATTGTTAATGCAGAACACATAGAATTGGCAAAATGGGCTGACGTTATTTTAATTGCTCCGGCAACATTTAACACAATAGGAAAAATTATTTCGGGTATTGCTGACAATTTATTAACATCCATTATTGCTGCTGCTGACCGTAAAAAAATAATATTTTCCCCAAGTATGAATGTAAATATGTGGAACAATCCTATTTTTCAGGAAAATCTGAAAAAATTAACAGACTACGGATTTACCCTAATAGAACCGGGGAACGGCTACTTAGCATGCGGGGATACGGGACGAGGCAGACTGCCTGAAATCGAAACAATATTTGCTATAGTAAAGAGACATATCGATAAAGATGATGCATACATGGGAAAAAGGTATATCGTAACAGCAGGTGGAACAGAGGAAGCAATTGATCCCGTTCGTGTAATTACCAATAGATCTTCAGGGAAAATGGGAACAGAAATAGCGAAACAACTCTACTTCAAAGGAGCCGATGTAGTTTTGGTTAAGGGGAGAACATCGCTTGAGATTCCTCCGTACCTTTATACGATTGAAGTTCATGATACAAAATCAATGTTAAATTCGTTAAAAGAAAACATCTCCGAAAATACTACACTTATAATGGCTGCCGCCAT
>QNBC01000149.1 GCA_003641665.1 candidate division TA06 bacterium | reverse complement strand
GGGGCAGAGATTTATTACATTTAATAATCTTTCATCCAATGATATAATAAGGATATACAACATTTCAGGGAAATTGGTGCACAATTCAGGTAATATTATAAATAACAACTACAGATGGAGCGTAGGTAATACTTCAAGCGGTGTATATTTTTATAAAATAACAGGCAGTAGTAAAGCAAGCGGAAAGATGTTGATAATAAAGTGAGGAGGAAAAGATGATTAATAAAGTAAGATTCTTTTTATGCTTAATAATTATATTGTTTCATTTGCAATTGCATAGTGAATGGATTCATAATGGAGTACCTATTTGTATAGATGATAGTTCACAATCTGCAATATCCCTAAATTATGATAACAGCAGAGCAATAATTGCCTGGCAGGATAAGAGAAATGGGAATTGGGATATATATGCCCAGAAACTTGATAGTATAGGGAATATTCAATGGATGCAAAATGGGGTGCCTGTCTGCATGGATTCATTTCAACAATATTCTCCACAGGTATCACAAGATACAGAGGGTAATGCAATTATTGTTTGGGAAGATAGTCGTGGAAAAGTTTATGCTCAACGATTGAATAGTTCAGGGAATATATTATGGACAGAGAATGGTATCAATATAGGTTCAAACCTGGATGAATGTCATAACCCCAAAATAATTTCAGATAATGAAGGGGGTGCAATAATAATACTTGAAGGGAAATTTACGGGGCAACCGACAAACATTTATGGGTTTAAAATAGATAGTACCGGGAGTTTCGTATGGGGAAATGATGGTATTGTTGTTTGCTCCGATACTAATAATCATCAAAATCCGAAAATTGTCTCAGATAATGAAGGAGGTCTTATAGTTATTTGGAAAGATAGTAGAGATACACTCGGAAATGATTTTATTTACGGGCAAAGAATAAGCAGTGAAGGAATAATTTTATGGACATCCGAAGGTGTTCCTGTTTGCAGATCGAATAATGATAAATACAATTATGAGATAGCATCGGACGGGGCAAACGGTGCTATTATAGCATGGCAGGATAAAAGAGACTATAGCTGGAAAGTTTATGCACAGAGAATCGATAGCGTAGGTAATCCCGTATGGTTAGAGGATGGTGTAAAAATTGCTAAAGACAATGTAGAAGGGTTCTATCCTGAATTAATATCCGACGGGCAGGGAAATACTTTTGTCACCTGGTTGCATTCGGGTTATCATATATATGCTCAATGTTTGGATAGTATAGGTAATATTTTGTGGGATTCCGGAGGAGTAAGGATATGCCCTTATAATAGTTATCAAAATTACCCGGAAATAATTACCGACAGTTCCGGTGGAGGAATTATTGTGTGGGAGGATGAGAGAAATGGAAACAAGGATATATACGCTCAACGGATAAATAGTGAAGGTGTATCTCAATGGACACCGAATGGGGTTGTTATAAGAGATACCATCAATGATCAAATGTCACATATTATTGTTTCCGACAACCATGGTGGAGGAATTATTGTGTGGGTGGATAATAGAAACGGGAACTGGGACATATATGCACAACATGTGGATAACGATGGGAATACCGGTATAATGAAAATTAATAATACTTATGCTATAGAAAATAATATATTAGATGTTTCTAATAAAAATAATATTATCTCTATAGTGTATGAATTAGCAAAACAAGGCAATATCCAATTAAATATATATAACATAAGCGGACAATTAATTAAGACACTTTATAAAGGTGTAAAAAGAAAAGGGACTTATAAAACAGAGTGGAATATAAGAGATTCCAACGGAAATACCGTGCCGGATGGTGTGTATTTTTGTATTTTAAAAGTTGAAAACTATGAATTTGCCAAAAAGGTATTAATTTTGGAATAAATTAATGAGGGAAGAAATATGAATAATTTTTGCAAAATAACAATTATATTGCTGTTCTTTTCAGTAACAGTAAATGCCGCAACATATTATATGGCAACAGACGGAAACAATACGACAGGTAATGGGAGCAGTATAACTCCATGGTTGACTTTACAATATTCTATATCCAATATGATAGGGGGAGACACCTTAATAATTAAAGATGGAACCTATACAGGAGACAGCAATACTATTTATCCATGGGAGTATCCACCAAATGGCTCTGAAGGTGCTTATACCGTTATTAAAGCCGAACATATAGGGGAGGTAATATTTGATGGGGAAGGTATTAGACAATTAATTGATATTAACGGGAATGGAATGAACCCGCAACCTCGTTACATCCAATTTGAGGGTATAATTTTTGGAAATTCTAATGGTAATTGTGTCTCTATTGTTTACGCAAATCATATTAAAATTCTAAGATGTGGCATGTATAATGCTAAGTATGTTTCGGATGGAACATCTGCAAGCCCTTTATTTTTCAGATATATTGATTACGCTTTAGTTGAAGATACATATATTTGGGGTGAGGGGAAATATAAATTCTATCTACTCGATTCTAATCATTTGATATTAAGGAGATGTATTGAAAGATTTGACTTCGGTATTTCGACATCCGGATATCACAGTTCTTTTAGAATATATTCCTGTAACCATGTTGAATTACAAAATTGTATATCTGTTGATGCCGATTCTTCGCACTCTTTTATAAGAGTAGATAGCATTACTGTAGTTCCTACGAATGCACATTTCGTGATTTGGTCTGGTGGCGTAAACGGTCCTAATGATGATGTTCACATAAAAGGAACGATTATATTAAATAATTATTGCGGAGGAAGAGCATATATTTTACAGAATAGTTATCAACCGCAAAATAATACTATTGTTAATTCGGTTTTCTGGGATATACGAAATGGATTATGGACCAGACTGGAGGTTGTTGAGGGAACATTATTCGACCATTTAACCATTGGCAATAGTAGGGGAGGAGGACTTACAGGTGAATATGGTAATGGGGTTATCGCTAAGAACAATATTGTGTACGGCGCAGTTGATTATGGACTTCAATGGACTGATAACCCTGATAGCAATTCAGATTACAATGTTCTTTATAATAATGGGTATAATTATGGAAGCGGTGCAAGTTTTAAACCTCATGATTTTAGTGGAGAAAATTCAAATGAAATTAATCCTTTAAGTGGTATTCCCGGTAATGGAATCCCTTCATTGAAATACTTATTGAGGATAGAAGATGGTTCGGATCTGGATGGTACAGCCAGCGATGGAGAAGACAGAGGTGCAACTATACTCTATAAAATAGGCGTTGATGGAACTTTGTGGGGGGAAGCGGGATATGATAGTGTTACGAATGAACCATTGTGGCCATTCCCGAATGAGGATATAATAAGAGAAAGAATGAAATCTTACATTTATTTTGATACCATATCAGGAGATACATTAAGGGGTAATAGGGGTTTCTGTAAAGATACGGTACAATTAAACGGGACAGATGAAAGAACATTAACATCATATATATGGGAATATCTCGGCAATCAAATGCCTGACAGTATATACGGAATGAAAGAAATTAAAAATATGGTGAATGCATTTCCAAACCCTTGCAGGGTATATATGGGGCAGAGATTTATTACATTTAATAATCTTTCATCCAATGATATAATAAGGATATACAACATTTCAGGGAAATTGGTGCACAATTCAGGTAATATTATAAATAACAACTACAGATGGAGCGT
>QNBC01000148.1 GCA_003641665.1 candidate division TA06 bacterium | reverse complement strand
TATCCTGCATCGTCACTATTGATTTATTATTGCCGATTAATATGTTCACACCTATCCGCCAGCGGAATATCTTACCTCTTGACATATATGGAAAATCCAATTATAATCACTTTGATTTTCGGGCGATTAGCTCAGGTGGTTAGAGTGCTTGCTTGACATGCAAGAGGTCAGAGGTTCGAGTCCTCTATCGCCCATTTTTTATCATCTCAAAAGGAGAAGGCTATGGCAAAAATATTACTCCAAGGTAAGGAAATTGTGGTGAAAGACGGTGTTAGTTTCGATGAAGTATTAAAGGAGAATTTACCGTCAAAATTCTACAAAAAAGTACTGGTTGTAAAATGTAATGGTGAACTATTGGATCTTTCAAGGAAGATCAATAATGATTGTGAAGTTGAACCGATAACATTTAATGAAGAGGAAGGTAAAGAGGTTTACAGACATTCTGCTGCTCACATTATGGCTCAAGCGGTCTGCGAACTCTACCCCGGTACAAAATTTGCCATAGGTCCTGCAATTGAAAACGGTTTTTATTATGACTTCGAGTTAAAGCACAGATTTACCGATGATGATTTGCAAAAAATTGAGAAAAAGATAAAAGAGATAATCGCTAAGGATTATAAATTCGAAAGAAGAGAAGTTTCCCGTGAGGAGGCTTTGAGGATATTTAAGGAGAGAGATGATAAGTTCAAAGTAGAAATTATAGAAGAATTGCCGGAAGGCAGCATTATAACACTATATAAACAGGGGGAATTCGAGGACCTATGCAGAGGTCCTCACATACCATCCACGGGGAAGATGCACGAAGTAAAATTGCTTTCCGTGGCTGGCGCTTATTGGCGAGGGGATGAAAAAAGGGAGCAATTGCAAAGAATTTACGGTACAGCATATTGGGACAAAAAAGAGTTGGATGCATACCTGAAACTTCTTGAAGAGGCAAAGAAAAGGGACCACAGAGTACTGGGTAAACAGCTTGAAATTTACAGTATATTCGAAGAGGCGGGGCCGGGGTTAATATTCTGGCATCCCAATGGTGCAATCATGAGAGAAACCATTGAAAGGTTCTGGAAGGACGAGCATTTGAAAAGGGGATATCAACTCGTAATGATACCCCACATAGCAAAAAGCGATCTCTGGCATACTTCGGGGCACTATGAGTTTTACAGAGAAAACATGTATGTTTTGAATATAGACGATTATGAATATGTATTGAAGCCGATGAATTGTCCGGGACACATACTTATCTACAAAAGCAAAACAAGGTCATACAGGGATTTACCGGTAAAGTTTGCGGAACTCGGTACCGTATATAGGTACGAGAGGAGTGGCACGTTGCATGGCTTGCTCAGAGTTAGAGGGTTTACACAGGATGACGGGCATGTTTTCTGTACGCCGGAGCAACTACCGGAAGAAGTTGTGAAGGTGATAGAATTTGCTCAATTTATGATGGAGACATTCGGATATAAAAAATACGATGTTGAACTGAGTGTAAGAGACCCCAAAGAGAAGAAAAAATACGCTGGGACCGATGAGGAGTGGAATATGGCGGAATCAGCTCTCGAAAATGCCCTTAAGAGGAAAGAAATTCCCTATAAGAGGGCGGAAGGAGAAGCTGTTTTTTACGGTCCTAAAATTGATATAAAGTTAATTGACGCACTTGGAAGAAGATGGCAAGGTCCTACAATACAATTCGATTTCAATTTACCTAAGAGATTTAATGTGACCTATATCGGGAAAGACGGTAAAGAGCATCTCGTTTTTATGATTCACAGAGCACTTTTAGGTTCTATCGAACGCTTTATTGGAACACTTATTGAGCATTATGCCGGAGCGTTTCCCGTTTGGATAGCACCAACTCAGGTCAGTGTGCTAACCATCACGGAAAGTGCGGATGCTTATGCAAAGAAGATATACGAAAAACTTCTCGGTGAAGGCCTTAGAGTTGAAATGGATTTAAGAAACGAGAAGATAAATTATAAAGTTCGTGAAAAAGAAGCGATGAAAGTGCCCTATATGGTGATTGTGGGAGATAAAGAAAAGGAGAGTGGTAAAATCTCCGTAAGGGGAAGAGGTAGAAAGAATATCGGAACTTTATCTCTTGACAAATTCATTGAAATGGTACATAATGACGTTGATTTAAAAAGGTAGTTTTTTAAAGAAGAAGCTTCGCTTCTCACCTGCCGAAGTGGGTTTTGGCTGGTTTTATGAGAATAAACGATATAAGGCGGAGCAATCCGCCTTTTTTTAGTGTAATTTTTAAGGAGGTGACATATAAAAAAACTTCGTATTAACCGAGGTATAAAAGCATCACAAGTAAGGCTTATCGATGAAAATAACAAGCAGGTAGGTATTGTTTCGATATCTACGGCATTACAGATGGCAGAGGATGCCGGCTTGGATCTTGTGGAAATTTCTCCAAATGTAGATCCGCCCGTTTGTAAAATTCTCGATTACGGGAAATATAAATACAGGGAGAGTAAAAAGTTAAATGCAGCTAAAAAGAAACAGCACCAGATACAGGTAAAAGAGATAAAAATGCGTCCGAGTATTGAGGAGAACGACTATCAGGTAAAATTGAAGCATGCTAAGAAATTTATCGGACAAGGAAATAAAGTAAAATTCACCATCAGGTTCAGGGGTAGACAGATGGCTCATCCCGAAATGGGAGAAACTGTATTGAAACGCTTTGAAGAAGATCTCTCCGACATAGCGGTTGTTGAATCAAAACCGGTTATGCTCGGACGAAATATGACAATGGTGGTAGGTCCCAGAAAATAGAGGAGGATTAATATGCCTAAGATTAAAACTAACAGATCAGCAGCAAAGAGAATTAAATTTAATGGAAAAGGGAAAGCGATTAGAAGAAAAGCAAATCTCCGTCATATTAACTCTTATATGACAAGAAGAAGGAAAAGGAGATTGAAAGTTGATATTGTCGTAGATAAAACCGATCAGAAAAGAATTAAGAGAATGCTACCCTACGGTTAAGTAAAGGAGGATAATATGCCGAGAGCAAGATATAAAGTAAAGAGAAGGCAGAAAAGAAACAAATGGCTTAAGCAGGCAAAAGGATACTACTTGACGAGGCACAGTTTGTATAAAACGGCGAAAGAGTCTGTTATAAAAGCCGGAGTAAATGCTTTTGCCGACAGAAGAAAGAAAAAATCACAATTCAGGAAATTGTGGATTACACGTATAAACATAGCAACGCATCAGTACGGAATGTCATATAGTAGATTTATAAATGGTTTGAGAAAAGCCAATGTAGGTGTGGACAGAAAGATTCTTGCCGAACTCGCAGTAAATGATGCAAATGCTTTCAAAAAACTAGTAGATGTCGCGAAGGAGGCTTTAGGCTGAAATGCGTGATATAAAAGAGCTCAGAGAAGAGATATTAACTTCTCTCAAAAATGCTTCGAGCAGTGAATATGAAGCCTTGAAAATAAAGTATCTCGGGCGAAAAGGTGTGATTACTTCTATTTTGAGAGGTCTTAAAGAGGTTCCTAAAGAGGAAAGAAAAGTTATTGGGATGGAAGCGAACAAACTAAAAAAAGAGATCGAAGAATTTTTTAGGCAACATAAGGTTAAGGGGGCAAAATCATACTCCGGGAAATTTACTGATTACACTCTTCCGGGAAGAAGGATTTTCCCCGGAGCTGTTCATCCCGTGTCTCGGGCT
>QNBC01000147.1 GCA_003641665.1 candidate division TA06 bacterium | reverse complement strand
AGTTCTGCTTGGAAAGTATATGTAAAAGACACAATTGCCTATGTTGCTGATAACAATGATGGGCTCCGTCTCATAAATGTATCTAATCCTACAAGTCCCATAGAGATAGGTTTCTATGATAGGGGAGATCGTGCTTATGGTGTTTATGTCAAAGACACAATTGCTTATGTAGCTGATGGTAGGGATGGTCTTCATATTATTAATTTAGCAAGTCCTGTAGGTCCGACGGAATTGGGTTTATATAATACTGGAGATTGTGCTTATAGTGTATATGTCAAAGATACAATTGCTTATGTAGCCGATGGCGTTGACGGACTTCGGCTTATAAATGTTTCGGACCCTACAAGTCCCACAGAGATTGGTTTCTACACTACGGTTATGGAAGATTGGGCCTATTATGTATATGTTCAGGACACTATTGCTTATGTCGCTTATCACGAACACGAACTTCAGCTCATAAATGTTTCGGACCCTACAAATCCCACAAAAATTATCTCTTGTGCTACAGGTTATGAGGTTCGTGGCGCATATGTTAAAGATACAATTGTTTATGTGGCTAATACATATGGTGGACTTCGCCTTATAAATGTATCTAATCCCGCAAATCCGACGGAGATCGGTTTCTATGATACAGAAGGCATAGCTTATGGTGTATATGTCAAAGATACAATTGCTTATGTAGCTGATGAAGAAGATGGCCTTCGTCTCATAAATATATCAAATCCTACAAATCCCACAGAAATCGGTTTTTATAATACGGAAGGTTGGACTTTTGGTGTATATGTCAAAGATACAATTGCTTATGTAGCCGATGGCGGGGATGGTCTTCGTCTGATAAATGTATCGGAACCATCTAATCCTGCAGAGATCGGTTTCTATGATACGGGAGACTGTGCTTATGGTGTTTATGTCAAAGACACAATTGCTTATGTAGCTGATGGTAGAGATGGTCTCTATTTAATATATTACTATGGAGATAATGGAATAAAAGAGACTAAAAACAAAAATAAGAGCAATCCATATAACATTTCCGTTAAGGGGCATGATGAATTAAATATAAATTATAATCTTTCAGATACAAAGCATGTATCAATAAACATATATAATATTTCAGGTCAAAAATTGTATAAAAATAATAGTATAAAATCACCAGGGCAATATAGTGTCAGATGGAGTGGAAATAGAGGAATATACTTTGTAAGGATGGATATTGGTAACTGTAGATACACAAAGAAGGTTGCAATAATAAAATAATCCGTAAAATAGAGAATAGTGACAGGGAATAGGAATTGCCACTAATTATGACAAATTTCCCAATCGAAGCAGACACAAAAGAGCATACACAAAGATCTCCACTTTCTTATATTTTTTCACCTATCTACCTTCTTAAAATTTTTCCACTTGCAAAATAGAGAAAATTATGTTATAAATGCTTGTTTTTAGGAGGATACTATGGGTAAGAAATGTGAAATATGCGGTAAGAGCTATCAGATGGGTGCCAATGTCAGTCATGCTCACAATGTTTCTAAGAAAAAATTCAAAGCGAATTTGCATAGAGTTAAAGTGAACATGAACGGCACTGTTAAGCATATCTATGTTTGCTCGAAATGCCTTAAAGCAAATAAAGTAGTGAAGGCATAAAAACTTCTATATACGGATTATCGATACCTGAGCTATATGCTCAGGTATTTTCTTTTTAATTCTTTTTTTTCGATACCACCCTCAATAAAATCCCAGGGAAGTGTCTTTTCCGTGTCAAGCTCTCCGAGAAACTCCGAAAAATACTCTTCATTTTTATTAATTAAATTAAATATATTATCATTCTCGCTTTTGACTATGTAATCGGCTATTCCTCGATTCCCTCTGCTGAATATCGTCTCAAGAACTGCGGTTTTATATGATAACATGTCAATTTGCACCGAAGGATCCGTGTTTTTGCGAAGAATAGCAACTCTCCTCCTTATCAAATTCTTATCTGCAAGTGGTGCCCATTGTAGAATCGACTGTGGCTTCGGTATGAATATATTCACACTTGCAGTAATATGCCCTGAATAAATATCTGCAATATTGTTTAATAATTTCGTAATATCATACACATCATCATCCGTTTCAAAGTGGAAACCAATAATAAAATAGATCTTTATTCGTTCTATTTCACATCTGTTAAGGGTATCAATAGCATCAAAAACCATTTTTCGACTGATCCCCTTTCCAATTTTTTTCCACATTCGTTCATTTCCCACTTCCGAGGCAATGGTTATTGTCTTAAGTCCCCTCTTTTTTAGAGCGAGAATTATCTCTTCATCAACTCTGTTAATTCTGAAAGAAGAAAGCGTAATTGTTTTTACATTTGTTTGGGCAATCAATTTATCGAGATAGGGGTAATCCGATATAGCCGAACCAATAAATCCGACTTTTTTGTAATCACTATGCTCGTTAACCTTTGATACGACATTGTTCAGTTCTCTGTATCTATACGGGTAATATAGCGAGGGTGTCGAGCAAAAAGCGCAGGAATAAGGACATCCTCTCGAAACTTCCACAAGTAAGGTGTTTTTAAAATGAGAAATGGGGGTATCGCTTAGAGAAGAAGGAATATATTTATCGATATTCGTTACCAATCTCTTTCTTACTCTTTTCGGTGTGCCTTGAAATGATTTAATATAAACACCATCATACTCTATTTCATACCTATCCGGTATATAAAATCCTTCAATTTCGGAAAGTATATCCTTGATTTCATCTTTTCTTCTTCCCCGTATAAAGTTCTCAATCAGTTCCCCCACCGCCTCTTCCCCTTCTCCCAAAAGAATCACATCAAAAAAATCGGAAACCGTTTCGGGGTTAAGTGTGAAATAAGCTCCGCCCCCCACGATTAACGGGTGAAACCTGTTCCTGTCTCTGGCATAAGAGGGAATTCCGTTCAATTTAAAAAAACGGACGAGATTAAAAATATCCATCTCAAAGGACATGGATACAGCGATAATATCAAACTCCCCGATATCTCTCCCGCTATTGTATGAGCGTGACACATATTTTTCATCCATAGCAAATAATTCGCAGAGCGTGTCTGCTCTGGCATTTAATATGTCGTAGATAGTAAGATAGCCGAGATTAGCAGCTGCTATTTTTAATCTATTGGGATAAAAAAGGGCTACCTTTACTAAAGCTTCTTTTTTAACTTTTACCGATAAGTTTTTCAAATTCCTCTTCTGATATGATTTTTACATTTAATTTCAACGCTTTTTCATATTTTGAACCGGGGTTGTCTCCCACCAACACAAAATCAGTAGATTTGCTCACCGAATCCGTTGCATGTCCTCCAAGCAATTCTATTAGATCCTTTATTTCTTGCCTCGTATAATTTTTTAGGGTTCCCGTTACAACTATTTTTTTCCCTTCGAGGGGTTTGTAGCCTGTTTCTTCAATCCTGCTTTCCATATTTATTCCAAAATGCTTGAGTTCCTCTATCAACTGCCTATTCTTAGGATTGTTAAAAAATTTAGCTATACTCTCGGCAATCTTAGGACCTATTCCCTGTACGGATGCTAACTCTTCCTCTCGGGCAACCATTAACTCGTCTATATTTTTATATGTCTTTGCAAGAATCTTAGCCGTATTTATCCCCACATATCTTATACCGAGGGCATACAGAACTCTGAAATAATCCCTTTTCT
>QNBC01000146.1 GCA_003641665.1 candidate division TA06 bacterium | reverse complement strand
AAATTTCCCGTTATGATAAATATATTTAAATTTCGCATTTTTACTCGATACAACAATAGTATCACCGGACTCATAAACATACATCATTTTTACACGCCAAATCCCGCTCGATATAATGGCAATGGAATCGGGTTTTTCTATTTTCGGTAAAATCGTCTCGATTCCTATATCGGTAAATACGCGCTTGTTTTGCACATACAAAGTATCGTTTATATCTCCTCGCAAGATAATTTTATTTCCTTTTCTAATACCGATTATCCTTTTTCTCTTACCGTTTTCGTAATGGATATAATCAAAATATTTCATAGAATAATCACTATTCAAAACGGAATGAGTACTGTCAATTATCGTTTTTTTAAATCCCAAAAGATTCAAGGAGATTTTAGAAATAGTGTAATAGTTATTTCCTTTTTTCGAGATCTCGTATGTTCCTATTTTATTTCCTCTGGCAAAAATGGCAAAATTTGCATGGACGGTGCTAAAAGAAATTAATAATACAAAAAAAAGCATATAAAGTTTTTTCATTGCTGATATATACCACTAAATTCGGTTTTAGTCAATATATTTGTTGTATAATATTCCGTAATTCGTAATAAAAAAAGGGGCGACCTTGTCGCCCCTCGAGGTAATGAGAAAAACCATCACTTTATTAAGGAGATTTTACGAGTAACTCTGCCATCACTAACAATATAAACACCGCCTGCAAGAGATGTCCTTAAGTCTGCGTATTTCCCCAGGTATCTTCCGCTAATGCTGTAAACTCTCGCCCTTGTTAAATCCAATTTTACATCCGATTTCTCATCCTGTTCGTAATTATCCTTAATCCCATTGTATCGCATTAAATTAACAACCGACACAACATAACCTTTCTTGGACAGAACCGCTTTATACGAGCCCTCACGGTAATACGGAAGTGTTATGGTTCCGTCTTCATCGGTGAATCCGTCGCAAACAATCGAGTCTCCTCTTATCAAACTCACATAAACACCTGATACGCCTGTGTTTATTGTAATTTTTGATGTTCCGTATTTAATACTATAATTTAATACCGAAGGAGTCACGGGATATACTCTGAGAAGAGGATCACCCATGTAATTCATGGTATAATTGAAGTATAAATTATCACCAAAAACACGAGTAAATGCCTCGCCCAAATATGCCGTGCTATCGGAAAAGAGGTTATTCAAAAGTCTTTCATATCCAATTGCTTCTTCCGGATTTCCAATCGATGTATTACCTATGTAAGCTAAACCGCCTCCCACCAAAAATGCATATCCGATACTTCCCTTTACAGACATTGCTCCATACGAAGATGTGCTTATATAAAAACGTGTTTCTATACCTTTCAAATTGTAGTCGAACAATCTTTCGCCATTTACAATGTATCCCGTTCCGAACCAATTTAACCCACCGTTATCGATATGTACGGTAATGAAATTGCCGCTACTTAAATCTTTTATCGCATTTGTTTTGCTCAACTCACCGTCGCCGACCCATCTCGGATATGCACCAAATGTGTCGACCATAGGATTAAACAATGTTTTTGTAGCAATCCCCGAAGGCAAACCGGATTTTAACCGTAAACAATAATTCTGTCCGATACCGTCATCCGGATCGTAAATCGATGATCCCCAAAAATGTGCCGACAGTGTGGGAACGGTTGTTTCGTATTTTACCATTTTATGGAAATAGTCGATTAATGCTTCGTTGTTACTCAAAGGAATCCTGCCTATTACAACATCAGGCATGCCATCTACATTATCCACATTAATTCCATTTATATATTCTCCGAAAATTCCGTTTCCATTGGCATCCCAATTACCGTCCAGATCACCGTAGTAGAGATCGGTCGGAATCCGGGCATCATTATATTGTCCTGAATACATTGCCTGTCTTATGGGAACCTTTAAGGTATCTCCGAGAATCATTATCGTATTTATTCCTTCAGCCTGATTCAGGTACTGTATGAATACTCTTATTTTCTCCTGTTTATCCCTACCGAAGTAACTACTATAAATATAATTCGTGGTATAAACATACGTGGTTTCCCCGAGTGCATTATGCCACAACTTAAATGAATCCGCAGCCGGAGCCAGGTCCTCCGTTGTGATTATTGCCATTATTCTATGCGATTTAGGTACAGGTAAAACACCACTGAAAAGTGTTAAGGGGATTATTATCGCTCCGATTAAGGCTATCATTAATTTGGTTTTTCTCATACCCACCTCCCGGTAAGATTCACTCGTATATGTGCAATTAGCGTGCCAATTCGATTTTAATCTAATTGGGGGAAAAAGAATCATTTGTGTAAATTTTATTTTACAAATGACAATATTATTTTACTCTTTGGGCCTAACGTATTAACAAATTTAATTTTATTACGAAGGATTTAGAGTTGTGCGAATTGAATATCTGGTGTAAATTAAGAGGGTATAAACCTTAAACCTTTCGCTTATTGCTCATCTAACGGTTGACATTTAAATGTAAATCAATATATTTATAAAAACAAAAAGGAGATAGAATGTCTTATATATACCTTGATAATATAACGGCGACTAAACCCCATAGAGAAGTTGTAGATATCATTACCGAATATCTAACGGACAAATACGCCCTTGCAATATCTCAATTTTCCCACTCTATGGGGATCGAAAGTAAAGATGGCTATGATAATGCACGTCATATAATAGCAAATTCTATCGGAGCAAAGGATGAAAATATCGTATTTACATCCGGAAGCACCGAATCCAATAACCTCGCCATAAAAGGATTTGCTCGGGCAAACAAAAAAAAGGGTAACCATTTGATTACAACTGCCGTAGCGGACAGATCCGTTATGAACAGTATGAAAACCTTACAAAGAGAGGGGTTCGAAATTACAATACTACCTGTTGACACCAACGGAAGAATAGATCTCAATAAACTCGCTGACACCATAAAGGATTCAACAACTCTTTTTTCCTTTGAACTTGCGAATCATGAAGTGGGAACAATAGAAAATTACGAAGAGATCATCCGCCTATGCAAGGAAAAGAACATTGCAGTGCACATGGACGCATCCCTCGGATATCTCCACATCCCTATCGATATGAAGACACTGCCTGTGGATTTAGTCACGCTAACCGCAAAACGAATCCACGGACCGATTGGTGTCGGTGCTCTGTACATCCGTGACGGAATAAAAATCGAAAAGATTATGGATGGTGGATTTAACGAGATGAATATCAGAGCCGGAAGCGAGCCTGTTGCACTTGCAGTGGGATTCGCAAAAGCCGTAGAGCTCTTTGATAGAGATAAAGACGTTATTTATACGGGAAAACTCAAAGAGAAACTACTGCAACTTCTTAAGGAAAAAATAGCTGAAATCAGCGTAAACGGTGATCCGGACAAAGCAATGAACAATGTTTTGAATGTTACTTTTCATAAAGTGGAAGGGGAAAGCACCGCACTATACTTTGATATGGAAAAAATCGAGGTTATAACCGGTTCTGCATGTTTTTCGCAATCATTGGAACCAAGTTACGTATTAATGGCAATGTACAACGACCATGAGAGAGCCCACGGTTCCATCACATTTTCTTTTTCAAGATACAATACGGAAGATGAAATTGTTAAAACAGCGGATACCGCAAAACAAATCGTAGACAAATTGATGGAAATCAGCCCGTTAAAATAGGAGATTACTATGTCATTACCATACGGAAAAAAATTGCTTGAACTTTTT
>QNBC01000145.1 GCA_003641665.1 candidate division TA06 bacterium | reverse complement strand
TGAATTAAAAAGGGGTATTTATGCCGGTCTTAAGGGACCGAATCTTGAGACGGGAGCGGAGCTTAACATGTTGCGAACAATCGGCGCTGATCTTGTAGGTATGTCAACGGTTACAGAAGTGATTGCAGCAAAACACGCCGGGATGAAAATCGCAGGATTATCCATTGTAACAAATGCGGAATCACCGGGTATTGCATCGAAAACAAATCATGATACAGTTATTAAAGTCGCGTCGAAGAGCGTTCCGAACATGATGAAATTAGTCGAACACCTTATAAAAGAGATATGAAAAAAACTTTCGTTATAATTGCCCTGTTTCTTCTTATTATATCTTGTAACAAAGAAAAACAACCAAATATTACAATAGACAAATTCTCAAATATAAATGAGACACTAAAATCGGGAGAGTTAAGCAAAGATTCCGTTTCTTCTCTGCTGAAAAAGGCAATTGATTATTATAAAACCAATAATAATTACGACAGAATAGCCTCAATATATAAAACTCTGCTTCTTAACGATAGATATGCGAAAATTTATACGGATTCCGTCTACTCATTTGCCCTAAAAATGAAAGCGATGAAAAACGACTCCATTGCGGTAAAATTACTTTCGCTCATACTCGATAATAATCCATATTATGATATGAAGAAACAGTATAGGTATGTAGTAAATTATTATATGAATTCTCAAAATAAGCTCTACGCCACAAAAATCATAAAAGAGATACTCCCTGTAGTTAAATCAAAAAAACTAAAAATACAACTGTACAAAGATATCATCGATATCTATGATGACCTTGACATTAATATGCTTGCATTTGAGTATTGCAAAAAAGCAATCGAGGATGTGGGAGAAGATCCCGACATACTATATCGACTCGGTGATGTTTCGTACAAGATTGCAATAAAGAAATATGAAACAAAAGACTATTCGGCTGCGTTATTTTATGTGAACAAGACAATTTCAGCAGGTTTACCTGAATCGATTCAGGATAACGCATATCTTCTAAAGGGAGAAATCTATTTTGATGAAGGTTTATATAAAAAGGCAACACATGCATTTAAGAAAGTTCTTGAACTTAATCCTTACAGGCAGGGACAAACGGTTAAAATCGCTCAAAAATATATAAATGAAATTGAAGACAAGGAGCTTTAAATGAAAAAATTACTTTTAATGATCATCGGATTGTCATTATTAATGTCAGGTTGTACTCATAAAAATAAAACGGACGTAACAAAGAGATCTTCTTTAATCGATTTATACCGAAATGCAATGGAAGATTATAATAATCACAGATATAACCAGGCTATCAATAAATTCAAAATTATAATTTTTCAATACCCCGGAAGCAATAAGATGGAGGAAGCTCAATTCTATATAGGAGAATCATATTTCAATATGAAAAAATATACGGATGCAATTAATGAATATAGTTTTCTTGTCAACAGTTTTGTGGGTAGCAAATATGTCAAAGATGCAAAATTCAAAATCGCAGTCTGTTATTACTACCTTTCCCCCCCGCCTACCCTCGATCAGACGGACACTCATAGGGCAGAAGATATGTTTAATGAATATCTCGAACTCTATCCCGATTCACCGGAAGCTGATTCCGCAAGAGCAATGATAAAAAAATGCCGTTTAAAATACCTTAAAAAGACCCTAAACACAGCAAGATTTTACTACAAATTGGGAAAATATGAATCGGCAATAATATACATCGAAAAAGCCCGAAATATGAAGGACCACGATTTGGTTATTGATGAAATAAATGCTCTTCTCAAAAAAATCAATAGAAAACTAAAAAAACATAAATCTAAATTCGGAGAATGAAAAGGTTAGGTATTTTCGGCGGTTCTTTCAATCCCATTCACTTAGGACATATTATCCTTGCAGGCGACATAGCCGAAGAATTCAATCTCGAGAAAATTTTATTTATTCCTGCATATACACCTCCGTTAAAATCGGAAAATGAACTATTACCGTATGAATTGAGATACAAAATGGTAGAATCGGCAATAGCCGATTATTCAAATTTCGATATCTCGGATATCGAGAAAAGACTTCCCCAACCTTCATATACGATAAATACACTGAGAGCTCTACGAGATAAATTTCCCGCTATGGAATTCTATCTAATAATAGGCTCTGACCAGGCAGCTCAATTTGAGCAATGGAAAGAATATGATAAAATCGCAAAAATTGCAAAAATTGTCGTTATGTCGAGGAATAAAGCAAAAATAAAAAACATCAATATGATTTTTTACAATAAACGAAGAATCGATATTTCATCAACGGAGATAAGAAGACGCATAATAAACAATCTCCCTTTCAGACGATTTCTTCCCGAAACCGTTTATAAAATCATTAAAAATGAAAAATTATTCGGATAATGTTTTATTATTGGATGGAACTGCGTTAATTTATCGTTCCTTCTATGCGTTTTTTAAAACTCCTCTTAGAAATTCCAAGGGAGAAAATGTAAGCGCAATTTTCGGCGTAATAAAAACTTTGCAGCATATTGATAAAATATACAGGCCCAAATACATAGCATTTTGCTTCGATGCTAAGGGAAAAACAAAGCGAGCCGAAATTTACCCCGAATATAAGGCAACCCGACAGAAAATTCCCGACGAGCTTTTATCCCAGATTCCCGCAATTAAAAAACTGGTTTCCCTAATGGGATTCAATTTTATCGAAATGGAAGGATACGAAGCGGATGATATTATATCTTCAATAGCCAGGCAGAACGATAAAAAAACCGTGATAATTTCATCAGACAAGGATATTGCACAACTTGTAAACAAACGAATTTACATAGCCACACCGTCAAAACCGGAAATACTTCTCGATGAAAAGAAGATATATGAAAAATACGGTGTGTTCCCCTCTCAGATTGTCGATTATCTTGCTCTAATCGGCGACAGTTCGGACAATATTCCAGGAATTCCCGGAATAGGTCCCAAAACCGCATCCTCTCTATTACATGATTTTGGCAGCATTGAAGGTATTTACAAGAATATCGGAGAAATAAAATCAAAGAGGATAAAAGAAAACCTTGAAAAATACAGAGAACAATTAGATCTGGCTTTGAATTTAATCAAACTCAACGATCATCTCGAAGTCGGAGATATTGATAATTACTCACGCGGGAAAGCTGATATAGATTCTATTTTAACCATTCTGCAAGGATATGAACTTTGGTCACTCGTAAAGGAATTCAGAGCTGGAAAAGAGGAACAACTCTCACTTTTTGAATCCCCTCTCCGGAATGAAATGGAATTGAAAATTGAATCGGATTTTAACCCTGATTATCCTATTGCAAAAGAAATATCCCTGTTTTTTTCAAAAAATTTTATTTCGCTTGCCAATGGTAATTCTGCCAAACTCTATGATATTACAAACGAGAACAAAATAATATATTTTATCCTTACGAAATGTAATCGTATAATTACAAATGACGCAAAAAGAATACATAGATTTATATTTTCCGAAAAACTTAATATACAAATTGCAATTGACGATATCAGTATAGCTTCATCACTGATTTTCGGTGGGAAAAAGAGGGTTTCGGAAACAAATATCTTATCGGAATTGATAAATGTTGTTCCCCCTTTGGAAAAAAAGGATGATAGATACACACTTTTACTCCTTGCCAAGAATAGTTCTGATCTTTGGGGCAAGATAGATGAAAAACTCGAAAATCTATCAATTAAAAAACTTTATGAGCAACTGGAACTCCCTATTGCCAAAATTCTTGCTCTTATGGAGTATAACGGCATTCTTGTAAATGTAAAAACACTTGAATCCATAAGA
>QNBC01000144.1 GCA_003641665.1 candidate division TA06 bacterium | reverse complement strand
TAGGTTGCTTCAGTCCCTGCTTTATCATATCACTGTAAACGGAATCGGAAACGGTCGTTTGATTCTGTGTCAAAGTAACATCAAAGAGTTTTTCATCATTTGCCCCCTTTATCATATCAGCTGTAGTATCGGTAGATGCATATACAGACATATTCGTATAAAATGAATTGGATTTTGTTGCTGTGTAATAAATTTCAACTTCATCGATTGTTACATTACTCCTCTGCGTCTGAGAAGGAGATTCCACTACCGTCTCGGCATAAAATCCATACGTATTATTCACATCCATCTGATATTCGTCGGTTGTTACATCGAAACTTACAGAACATCCGGTTAGTATAAAAGCAACAAGTATTAAATAACGATACATAAAAACTCCTTTTTTTTATTATACAACATCTGATAACCATTTTTCAAGCTGTAAATATGATAATTGATTGCCAAATTGACATGATTCCTGTAATTGTGGTAAACTGTACTATGGGCTTCATAAATCTTTTAGCATTGACATTGTTAACCCTAACAGGTTCGTTTGATGCAGATATTTTTATCCATAAAAGCGGAATAAATAGTTATAATATTAACTTCGCGTGCAAGAATATTCGGGAAAATGATATACTCAAAATAAAAATAAATACATCCAAAATTATTAATCACCATAAATACATATTTCCGGCTAAACATATAAGAGTATTTTCTCCGTACACTGATAATATTTGCGATTCTATGATTCGAACCATTGATAATACACTTATTTTCATTTCAAAAAAACCGGATATATATGACTTCACACTATCATTTGATCTATATAACAGTGCCATTTTTGTGCGGGACAGTGCTTTCGTTTTTCCTTTTACTTTCCGCGTCTATCCGCCGTTATATGCCAGAACGGATATCTACATACCGAATACACTCGATTTTAACATAATAAAAAGAGCAGACTTTACTATTGAAGATAAATTGATTGAATATAAAGGAGCTGACTTTAATCGTCTATCCAATTTGCACCTTGCCTTTAATAAATCAGACATGAGAAAACAAAACTATTCCATATTATCTTTTTATTTTTCACTTTTATGGTCATATCTTATACCTCTTCTTTTAATTGTTTTGATTTTTTTGTATGTCAATATGGGGAAATACAGAAAAGTTCCTTATATTCCCGATGTTGTGGTATACTCACCGCCCAAAGATCTATCTCCTGAAGAAATCAATTTTTTATTGCATAATACACTAAATTTAAACGGAATGATTTCCATAATTTTTAATCTCGCGCGAAAGGGATATATAGAGATTACAAGAGAAAAAAACGCCTCTCCTCTTGCAAAACCCGATTATAAAATCACAAAAATACGGAAACATTACGGAGATAATATTACCAAATACGAACTAAAAATATTAAAAACCCTTTTCCCCTTTCCAAATGACAAATATACCTATATAAGTGATAAATCTACGGCTTTGAAGAGAAAATATATTGAGATTGTAGGCGATCTATCCGAACATATGGCAAAAGAGGGATATTACGATAAGGATCCTATGGCAAAACGTTTCGGTATAATCGTATTTGGGCTCTTAATTATGATAATTGGAACATCATTTTTATTCATTGGTAATATCCATAAGCATTCAGTCCCCTTTTATCAACACCATATTGAATTTTCCATTATACTTACGGGTATCATTATTGCAATTTCAAACAGATTTTTCAGTTTTAGGACTGTAATGGGGGATTATACACTGGCTGAAATAAAGGGATTTTACGAGTACTTCTTCAGGACGGACAGGGAAAAAATTAAATACAGCACGGAAAATCTTCTTACTGATTTCTATACCACATTTGCAACTGCAATGGATTATAATAGCACGTTTCTTTCGGAATTCAAATACTATCTAAGTGACCGCTATAAAGAAAAAGACGGTATTGGAATTACGGAAGAAATACTAAATGACGATAGAAAAATCGTCTTCTGAAAAATATGATAGACAAAATTTAAAATCTGATAAAACAATTATACCACTCTATTAGAGATACTTACTACGTGTAGTAAAATAGCTATTATAATTTGCTTTGTTTCAAAACTGCTTAAAAATTTCAAAATGAAAAATTTACACTCATTCTTTTGACCTTATTTTGCTATCCTATATATTTTCACCCGGAGCTCGTTTTAAGCATTTCATCTATTTTTTGGATTTTATGCTTTATTCGGAACAAGAGCCCCTGAAACGATACTGAAATAAATTCAGCACATAATTCAGTGGAGATGGAGGAGGTCTCGCTTTATTTGTTTCGACATCTCGCTTGCTACCGGTTAATATATCTATCCACCGGAACTTCAGTAAAGGCGGACATATCTACCATTTTTTTACTCAAATACTTTTCTTGACATTTTAAAAATAAAGTCGTATTATATGGCGTTAAGAAGGAGGTAATATGGCAAAAAAAACTCCATATTATGATAAACATGTCGCATTGGGCGGACATATCGTTAATTTCGGCGGATTTTTAATGCCGACACAATACAAAAGCGTAATCGAAGAAACAAAAAGAGTTAGAGCAACAGTAGGAGTTTTCGATGTATCTCATATGGGAGAAATTGAGGTTACAGGACCGGACGCACTCCGGTTTATAAGCAGAATAACTGTAAATGACCCATCAAAATTATCCCTGAATCAGGTCCAGTACTCAGCTATGTGTTATAATGACGGTGGAATAGTTGATGATCTGCTCGTTTACAGACTAAAAAAGAGGTACCTTCTCGTTGTAAACGCTTCCAACACCGATAAGGATTTCAAATGGATAAAATACAATGTGAAGGAGAATGTCACGGTAAAGAACATCAGTGATGATATTGCGCAACTCGCTATACAGGGACCGGACGCTGAGAAAGTGATGCAAAAATTAACCGATATTGACCTTTCCAAGATCAAATTCTACTGGGCAAGAGAAGGGAAAGTCGCAGATATCGATACTGTAATTTCGAGAACAGGATATACGGGAGAAGATGGTTTTGAAGTTTACTTTAACAAAACTTATGCAGATAAAATGTGGGATGCTGTTTTCGATGCAGGTAAAGAATTCGATATAGAACCCATTGCGCTTGGTGCAAGAGATACTCTAAGGTTAGAGATGTACTACAGACTATACGGCAATGACATAGACGGTACAACAACGCCTGCCGAAGGGGATCTTATGTGGATTACAAGATTGAATAAAACCGAATTTAACGGAAGGGAAGTTATTATAAAACAGAAGTTAGAAGGAGTAAAAAGAAAATTGACTCCCTTCGAATTATTGGATAAGGGTATTCCTCGCCATGGTTACGACATTAAAGACGATAAGGGTAATACTATCGGTCACGTTACAAGTGGTACACTATCGCCAATGGTGGAAAGGGGAATCGGTTGCGGATATGTGGAACCGGAATTTTCAAAACTCGATTCGGAATTTTTTATTGATGCAAGAGGTCGCCTTTTAAAGGCAAAGGTTGTAGAGGCACCTTTCTATAAACACGGAACTCATAAATAGGAGGAGATATGAATTTTCCTAAAGAACTCAAATACACGAAATCACACGAATGGGTTAAAATCGAAGGGGATATAGCCACAGAAGGAATCTCCGATTTTGCTCAAGAAGAATTGTCCGATATCGTTTATCTCGAATTGCCGGAAATCGGAACGAAAGTGGAAGCAGGAAAAGCATTTGGCACTATTGAAGCTGTAAAAGCGGTATCCGATTTGGTCGCTGCAGTGAGTGGTGAAATCGTTGAAGTCAATGAAGAACTCGTAAACGCTCCCGAAACGATTAATAGCGATCCCTACGGTGCCGGATGGATTATTAAAGTAAAAATGAGCAACCCTGATGAAGCAAATTCTCTTTTATCAGCTGAGGAATACGAAAAATTTGTTCAAGAGGAACACTAATATGCCATT
>QNBC01000143.1 GCA_003641665.1 candidate division TA06 bacterium | reverse complement strand
CCCGCCTGTGATATTGTAATACCACCAAGAAGGGCTGCATATAGCATATTGGAACGCGCCTTCTTATCATCGGGATTCTTATACGCTTTTAGGATATTTCCTTTTATGATATCGATCCCTTCCAGGGCAAGTGCATCGGTAATAGGATTAGCTTTTCTCGATAAATACGCCTCTATTAAATGAGTCAGAGCGTCCAAACCCGTATTTGCCGTTAAAGACCTGGGCATTGAAAGAGTGAAGGCGGGATCTGCCACAGCAATTTCCGGGAAAAATGTGCCGTGAGAGTAACCCCTTTTATCTTTTGACTCCCTATCCATTATTACCGTAAATTGTGTAACGGAACTACCCGTTCCCGCCGTTGTCGGGATTGCTATAATCGGTATATTGTCAAATTCCCCCGAAGTTAGTAATTCTCTGATAGATTTTTTATTTTTTATAACGGCTCCCATGCATTTGGAAGCGTCTATGACACTCCCTCCCCCGAGAGCAATAATACCCGAATAATCGTTCTCGAGCTTCAAGGCTTTATCGATTTCATTATAAGTAGGATTGGGAGTTACATTGGGCCAAACTTCAAAGGAAATAGAATATTGATTTAAAACTCTCTCCACCTTTGCATAATTGCCATTTTCAAACTGCGATTTTTTCCCTGTGATTAATAACAATTTACCGGGATGATTTTCGTAAAATTCTTTTATTCCTTCACTAAGTAGATTACCAAACATTATTTTAACGGGATTAAAATATGAAAAATCTTTTATCATAAAGCACCTCTTTTTTGCATACGCTCTAAATTATCACAATTAATCACCAATGTCAACAATGGGCAAATCGAAAATATATACTCGATTCAAGATTTTTTGATTGTAATGAATTATCCAGAACATATATCCGAACATTTTAACTATCACCGGAAATTTGCATTCAATCTACATCCATTCTACCGAATTTTACATTTTCAAGCAGGTTAAATATGGAAAATTTTTATTTTGTCTCCGGGCATATTCATTCGGGGCAACAATATCAATGCGGCAAAATAAAGTATCTTACTCCTGCCATTATGAAAATCACAGGCAACACGGCGAGGAGGATAACGGCAACGAAAATCTTCCAAAAATCCGTTTTAAACTCATCATTTTCCCTATCGTAAAAGAGCTGCGGAATAACGGAAACACCCAAAACTAACAGAAATGCCATGGCTGATAGACTGAGAGCATCGGGATAACCGATTATCCTTAAACCAAATCCTATGATAATAGCGAAAATAATCAAAATAGACACGAGAATATATCCGAATGCCCTTTCATTTCTCTTGCTTTCACTAAACGAAAAATGAAATATAAAGGGCTGTCCGTATAATTTGTTAAGTACAAGCTCCGGAAAAAGCAGAAAACCACTAAGAAGAATGATTCCCGCAATAGGCCATTTTATGGTAAACCCAAAAACTACAAGAGCAGCCGCAAGATATGCATAAAGGTAAAACATTATTCCTCCTATCATTGAATCTACTTTTTTATTCTTCCCACTTTAAGCTCTCTCAAAAATTTTATATTCCCTCCTACAAAATCAATTGTTATAGCACTTATAATATACTACCCCAAAAAACTATCTGTCAAGAATTTTTTAGGTAGATAGGGTAGATAAGTCTGCCTTCACTAAAGTTCCGGCGGATAAATATAGTCATATTAACCGGGCGGAAGAAAGATACTTAAACAATTTCAGCAATATCTCCCACATATCACCCCTGGGTCCTGTGCTGAACTTGTTTCAGTATTGTTTCAGGGTCTCGGATGACGAAACTAGTGCGGAGAGAAAATATGCAGAACAGAAAAAAATCAAAAAAATAAAAGTAAATTTTCCATTTTGAACTTATTACGCAGTTCCGGAACTAAAGCGAATTGTGATAATCATTTTACAATAGGTGGTAAATATATATATACCACGTGCCTGCATTTTAAACCTGCCTGAATGTGTAAGATTTCATGGCAAAGTATGTTTTTCCTATTTTAGATTTTTTTAAGTATATTTATCGAGATCAACAACATCAGTGGCGACTTTTTCAATGAAATATCTATCATGTTCGATAAAGAGCATCGTAGGTTTATATTTCAATATTACCTCTTCAATCTGTTCTCTTGAAAAAACATCGACATAATTCAATGGCTCATCCCATACATACACACTAGCCGGCTCTGTAAACGAAAATGCCATTTCGACCTTTTTTCTTTCTCCCATGCTGAATGTAGATATCGGTCTTTCAAAAATATCTCCTTTTATACCCATTGAGGCAAGCACATTTCTAAATTGCGAAAGATCCACGTCTCGTGATTCGATAATATCTTTTAAGTACTTTTCATTCCATTTAGGCACCTGTCTCATCGACATAAACCGAACAAACGAAGGTTTATAGATAATCCCCTTTTGAGGCTTTATATAGCCCAATATTGCCTTTATAAGGGTCGTTTTCCCTGTACCGTTTCGTCCTGTAATGGCAATTCTGTCTCCTCTGCGTAAAATTAGAGAAAAATCTTTTATAATAACATTTTGATCATACGCGATGTATAAATTTGAGACCGAAACAAGTATTTCTCGAGTTACAAACTCGGTTTTCAGTTTTAATGAACGACTCTTCTCCTTATTTTTTAATAGTTTGCTTTTTTCTTCAATATTTCTTTTAATTCTTCTTTCGACATTTTTCGCCCTTTTCATCATTCTCGCAGCACTTGCTCCGACAGCACCTTTGTCTCCGGCTCCTATTTTCGTTTTTTCAATTCTAAACGACCATCTTTTAAGCCTATCCGTAGATCTACCGAGGGATTTGATTTTTCTTTTTAAATTTGTATCTTTTCTCTTCTCAAATTCAATTTCCAAATCCATATTGTATTTCCATTGAGAATAATTTCCCTTGTTGATTTTTATGTCACTCTTGTTAATCGAAATAATATGATCCGTGCACAAATCGAGAAAATATCTGTCATGTGAAACAAGAAGAAATCCCTCTTTTTCTGCGAGATATTTTGCGATAAGTTGCCTCCCCTGCATATCAATGTGATTCGTAGGTTCGTCAATAAGAGGATATTCTTCCTCTACAAGGAACAGCGACAGTATTTTAATTTTTGTTTGTTCTCCTCCACTTAGGTTACAAAATTTTTTATTCAATATCGATACGTCCAAATACAACATGAAAAGTTCCTTTTCAATCCGAGATTCAATGCCGTATCCGTCGTATTGTTCATACAATTCAAGCAAATTACCATACTCTTCGAGACTACTTTTATCACCCTTCTTTGCAAGCTCTTCCATCTTCCTCTCCCATTTGTCGAAGGGGGCTATGCTGTCCATAATAATATTTTTCACTTTCATGCTTTCATCTCCGATTTGGTATGGAAAACGACGAATTGAAACAGGGACATGAATACTCCCGCAAACAGGCATTAACTCTCCCGTTATTAATTTCAAGAGCGTTGTTTTGCCTGCACCGTTACGTCCGACAAGTCCGGCTTTCCATTTCGTATCTATGGTAAGAGACATATTATCAAAAACCGGAACATACGGATCGCTATAATAGAATTTTACATTATTTAAAATAATATTCATAACCACTCCTTTATTCAATTTATAATTTGGGGGTTGAGAAAAATTTGCTTTCTAATTGATCATAGTGACTAAATATACAATAATTTTTAAAATAATTCAATGGGAAATTGGCGGACAGTCCCGCCTCCGCTTAAGTTCCGGCGGGTAAATTAACCGATGGAGGAGAAATACTGAAACAAGTTTAGAATGACAAAGTCAAGTGTGTAATGATATAATAATAGGGCAAAAAAAAACGCAATTATTATGTGAAAGGACTAACCCTCCATGTCACCGTGGGTCCTGTGCTGAACTTGTTTCAGTATTGTTTCAGGGTCTCGGATGCCGAAACTAGTGCGGATT
>QNBC01000142.1 GCA_003641665.1 candidate division TA06 bacterium | reverse complement strand
TTTTATTATCTACTTGACACAGTACATTCCGAACTTGTTTCGGAATCTCATTCTTGCCGGTCAATATGTTCATACCTATCTACCCCATCCTATATCTAAACACTTGACACAATTTTCGATTAAAAATATAATTTAAATATGAGGCTTATATTTTCTTACCCACAAATGCATAAAGATCAGGTTGAGTACACAAAAAACATACTTATGGAATCAACCAATGCAACTTTATCCGTTTTCGAAAAGGGTGATAAAATACTGCTGGAAATTTTTTTCTATAAAACCGACGAGATGTACAAAATATTCGAGATAATAAAAAAGAACGGAACAATTCCCGAAAGTGTGATTCCAGCGAGATTTATAAATAGATTGTTTCCCTCAAGAGAAGAGAGAGAAGCGAGAAAATATTTCAAGAATGGAAAATAAATTTTCCTTTCACAATCACTCTGTTTTCTCAAATGATAAATTTCTTAAAAATGAAACACCTTATATGATATTAAAGCAAATCCGAATCGATAAGATTCGCTTTACGGCCATTACCGATGCTCGATCTGACACGTTTTTTGATTACATTGTAAAAAACAGACGAGAATATACTCGATTATGCGAGATAGAACCGATAAACAAAGCCATAATCAGATTGATTTTCGATAATTGGGAAGGATTTTTATTGAGAGGTATGGAAAAACACGATTACAACGGACACCTTCTGATTATAGGAACGGAAAAAAGGATTATTTACAAGAGAAGCTATTCAATAAACGATTGGATTAATTTTACACATGATTACGGAGGTATTTGCGGGGCAGCTCACCCGACACTTCGCTTCGTAGGAGGAATGGGTGAAAAGATGATGATGAAGTATATCGACAAATTGGATTTTATCGAATCCTTTAATGCGCAACTCGTATTTTACAAGAAGGCGAATTTCCGTGCCGAAAAAATTTCAAAGAGATATAATTCTCCGGGAATTGCAACTTCAGACTCTCATAATCATAAAAATTTGGCAAAATCGTACTTTTATACAAATGAGAGCGTCGACCCCGACATTGGTGCAATAAAAACACTAATCAAACAAAAGAAATTCAAAAATGTAAAACGCTACATTTCTTATGCCGATTTGATCCGCACTTATATTTTGGGACGTCTATGAAAATCTTGATTCTAACACTTATCTCATTTATTTCCGGCTCAATCCCCTTTTCCGTTCTTACGGGATATGTTCTGCTTGATAAGGATATACGCAATTTCAGAGACGGGAATCCCGGAGCAGGCAATGCGTGGATAGCCGGAGGCTGGATATCGGGAATCCCCGCAACAATACTCGATTTTTCCAAAGGATTCATCCCTGTCTTCATATCGATATATAAATTCGAAATTTCCGGATGGGCACTTGTTCTGATTGCTTTGTCACCGATACTTGCTCATGCTTTTTCTCCGTTTCTCAAATTCAAGGGAGGTAAGGCGGTCGCCGCAACATTCGGAGTGTGGACAGCACTCGGCTCGCTCCATATCTCCCTGATACTCGCAATTTTTATCGGTATCATATTTATTTTACAGAGCGAAGATTCCTGGTCCATAATAATGGGCATGTTTTTATTTTTATTTTATCTCTTCATACAAATGAAGGATATATACATTACATCCATTTGCATCGGTAATATTGTCATACTAATTGTAAAGCATCGTTACTTCATGAAAAACGGAATGCGCTTACGTCCTTATATTAAAAAAATTTTTAGATAATTTTTTATTCTCCCGCAATTCATATTTATATTGTATGATTTATCTTTACTTCAACGGTAATAACATATCGTTTATTCAAAGTTTAACTTGACATTGTAATATTTTTTTATTAATATAAGCACATAATTTTAAAGAGGTGGATATGGAGATTATAAAATCTATCAAAAAGGCCGAAGAAAGGGCCGAAAATATCATAAAGAAGGCTCATGAGGACAGCTTTAAGATACTTCAAGACGCTGAAAAAGAGGTAAAAAAGATTAAAGAAAAAGCATTTCAGTCTGAGAAAAAATTGGAAGAGCAGATGTCCGAAGAGAACAAAAAAAACATTGAGTTGGAAATTAAAAAACTCAAAGATAAAGAAAAGGAAACTATCGCTCAACTTGGCAAGCTCATTTCGAAAAAGGAAAAAGAGATTCGCAAATTAATCGTAAAGGAAGTGCTGGAGTAGACAATGGGCATTGCAAAAATGACAAAAGTTTATGTGGCGTTCACAAACAAGAGCAGAAGAGAGGTTCTTTCCGTCCTTCAAAAGGAAGGATTGTTACATATTTCCAAAATTAGAGGAGAAGAAAGTGAGGAGTTAAAAAAACAAATAGACGAAGAACGTGAAAATCAGATTCAACTTCTCAGTCAAAACATCTCGCGCCTCAATACTACTATTGCTTATATCTCAAAATTAAACGGTGCCCATTTATCCAAAGGTAAATTTGCCGTTTCAGAGAAAGAATATGAAAGAATTACAAAGAGAAAATTTCCCGAATCCGTTGTGGAACGTGTAGAAAGACATATAAATAGAATTTCTCATCTCGAAAATGAAATTAAGTCTTTGAGTAGAGAAATTGATTTTTATACCCCCTGGAAAAAACTTAAAATTGCCACGGAAGAGATAAAAGACACAAAGAATACGACCTTTTTCACCGGGACAATTCCCGAGAGAAACCTCGGCATGCTTGACGATCTGGCATATGAAATTGTAAATAAGGAAAAAGGCAAGGTTTACCTTCTCTTTGCCGCCCACAAGGATTCTATCGAAACAATTAGATCAACATTGAATAATCTTGAATTCGAGCATGTTGATTTTGGCAATGTCAAAGGGCATATATCGCACATCATCGAAGAATTCGAGCGCAAAAAATTGTTGGACGAACAGGAAATCAGAAAGATACACGAAGAAGATAAAAAACTCGTTAATGAAATTAGAACCCTCTATATTTTTCTCGACTACTACGAAAACGAGATTAGGAAATTGGAAGAGGAGAGAAAACTCCTCGCAACAAACAAAACATTTATCATAAGCGGATGGGTTGAATCGGAAAAATATCCTCTTTTAGAAAAAAAAATGGAGGCAAGAGATGATGCCACTGTCATAAAAACCGATATAGAAAAAGAAGATAATCCTCCAATAAAACTGAAAAACAATCCATTATTCCGTCCCTTTGAGATCCTAACGGAACTTTACGGTATGCCGTATTACTATGAATTGGATCCGAGTCCTTTAATGAGCATCTTTTTTGCTGCGTTTTTCGGACTCTGTCTGACCGATGCGGGTTACGGCATTGTGCTTTCCGGGATCATTTTAATCTATATGTTCAAGACGAAAAATTATAATAACAAACTTTTAAACCTGCTTCTTATAGGAAGTTTGTTTACATTCGTAGAAGGATGGCTACTACATGGCTGGTTCGGCGATCTTTTTGCAAACTATTTCCATATGAATATACCGTATTGGTTCGATCCCTTAACAAATGCAATGGCTTTTGTTAGCCTTGCGCTCGCAGTGGGGATTGTTCAGATTTTAGTAGGCATTATCATCGATTTTATCGAGAAAATCAGAAGCAAGGATTATCTTGATGCCTTTACCGTTCCATTTGCATGGTTCATGCTTCTTTCATCCATATTTGCCATTGTTTTTGCTACAAACACACTTGTCTCTTTCGGGCTTGCTTCAAAACCTCTTTTGCCTGCCGGTATAATTCCTACAGCTGAGATAATCATCCTTATAGCATCCGTTGACATAATCCTTTTCTCCAACAGGCATGAAAAGAGTTGGGGTTTTCGTATTTTTCTCGGTATTTTGAATTTGACTATAGTAAGTGGTCTTACATCATATTTAGGTGATCTGCTTTCCTATATAAGACTTGTGGCTCTTGGATTGGTCACGGCAGGTATTGCGGTGGCGATTAATAAAATAGCTTTTATG
>QNBC01000141.1 GCA_003641665.1 candidate division TA06 bacterium | reverse complement strand
TCCGTAATATTCGCGGAAACATTTACTACCTGACCCGAATCGGGATTGGCGGGAGTTCTTGTAACATCGCTGATCGTCGGGGGATTGTTTCCCGTAGCAGGACCTTCCAAATCCGCATCGTCTACAAAAACGACAGCCGAATCTGCAAATCCAGTCTGGTCGTAAAAGCGGATGTCGCAAATCAGCTTTACGACATTTGTGTCAGTTGTAAACGAATGTGTCAGTTCTTGCCAGTTACTCCCTGCCGTTGAGTAACTTCCGTAATAATTTGTCACATAATTTCCGTCCTTATCGTAAAACCATAAGGCCAACCTGGCTTTTATCGTCGTATCCGTATGAAACACATAGAACGAATACGTGTAATCCGTTGAAGATTCTACATTTATGGTGTCCGTGTAAAAATCTGTACTTGCTTGTGTACCTGTTGTAACAACCACTCTTGCGGAATAGGAACCGCTGTGAACGGTATCACTGTTTTGGTATATAATATCCCCTGAGTCATTATGCCAATTGTCCGGGCTTCCCGACGTCCAATTTTCAAATCCCGGGTTTTGAATCAGATTAACACCGTAAATCGAGAGTGCTGAAATGAGAAAGAACAAAAAGGCTAATAAAAAAAACTTTTTCATAAATACTCCTTTATAAATCATCCATGTAATTATAATGATTTTATCAAGATTGTAAACATGAAATTTTTTGCATTAAAAAAGTGCCGGGGGACGGAATCGAACCGCCGACACAGGGATTTTCAGTCCCTTGCTCTACCGACTGAGCTACCCCGGCAACTTCAAAGATAATACAATAATTTTTTGTAGTAGTCAAGTAATTTTTCCGGCGGATAGATAAAGATATATTAACCGGCTAGAATGAGATGCCGAAGCAAGTTTAGTATAACTGTTTTCTAAAATCATTTCTCCGTTCCAAAATTAAAATCATAATTATTTTACTGCAGGTGGTAAGTATGTCTACCCCACTCGCCTAATAGTCTAAAGAGCAAACCTGTTCTTGTTTTGTGAAAATCCGGATTAAACATCGAATGTTAAATCAAGAATAACATTGTTATTCCCCTTTATTATGTTCAAATTGTGATATGTTATCGCCTTTATCTCTCCCCTTAAGCAATCCTTAAACTTCTCCGTATTCGCAGTCTCGGCAATCACTTTTACATGTTTGTTCATCTGTATAAAAATATTTCTTACAACTAATTCCTTAGCATAGATCATGAATATTATTTCGGAGTAAATATCGTGAATAATATCTTCAATATCTCCCCTTTCTACATCAAATCTCGTCTGCTTCCAATCCTTTAGTTGTGCCACTTCATCCGAATCAAACACATACGAAAAAAAACAGGGGAAGCTATTTTCTATGGCTTCTCCCGTTTCTTTTCCTTTCGAAATAATCCTTATATCGGCTTTACTTTCTCCGAACTTACAGTGTTTTTTACTTCTCCTCATTTGTTTTTTCTTTTTTTACAATCACAGCTTTTCCCGACTCCCTTCTGTCATCAATTCCGTTCTTGTTTTTATCAATAAAGGTATCGTATTTTCCCTTTCCGTAAACTCTGGCTGTACTCTTTTTATAACGAGTCTTACTATTCTCGCTGCTGTTTCTATCCACATCAACCCATTTACTCACCTTTAACAGGGTTTTAATCTTTTTACTTATTTTCTTATATCGTTTCCCCGTTATATCGTTAATTCCATCGTTATTATAATCGATACACGGGTACAATTTTCTGTATAACTTGCTCTTTACGTCATTAATACCATCTCCGTTGGTATCGATGAAAAAATCATTTATACCATCTTTATTTTTATCAATGAAAGGAAATCTATGTTTGTATCTTTTCCCTGTAATATCGTTTATACCATCCCCGTTTGCATCTTTGAAGAGGTCATTTATATGATTCTTATCTCTGTCATGATAGCCCACAATCTTCGCATTCAAAAGCATGGGAACCATCAGAATAACAAGGTAGAAAATTATCTCTTTTTTCATATTCATAACCTCATAATATGCCAAAATTCATACCGTGTCAATGCTCTATCTACTCTTCAAGCTAATTTTGTATTTCTTATTCTTATTGACATATATTCGTTTTTTGTATTTTATTTTACCGCTCTGTTTTACCGTTATTGTATGCCATCCCGGTTTCATCTTCGGCACTCTGCAATTCCCTCTGCCGTAATATGTTCCGTCAATGTATATCCATCCCCAAACGGGAGCTTCTACAATAATAAATCCGAATCCGTCATTTATTCCGTAACCGTAGTCGTAATCATCATAATAATAATCATCATCATATTCATAACCATAATAACCGTTAATGTAAAAATCGGTACTTGCAATGGAAATTCTCCTATATCTTCTCGGCACTACTTTAAAGTACCCTCTGTTTCTATTGTAACCCAATTCGTTTCTCAAATACATTCCGTAATCATAGGCATCGATTGGAGATCTTGAGGCTACGACAACGAGTTGTTCATAACCCTCGGGGCCGTCGACATACCACCATCTGTCTATCCTTCTCGTTCTGTAAGCACGCAAATAACCTGTTCCGTACTCCGGATATATTATACTGATATTTCCCTCTGTATCGATATCATAAACCACTATATAACAATTCCTGTTAGAACGCACATATACCTTGATTCTGTCGCCGGGATAGTATTCGTTTCTGTTAGTCCAGATATTAACTCTGAAATTGGAACCGTGATGAACTATTCTATAAGGCTGCACTATTACTCTACCGCCCACAACCTTCGTTACTCTTTCCACTCGTCCAATCGCTCTCCCCTTTACCTTGATTTTTTCTTTTTTCACAGTCTTTTTAGTGGTTTTGTAATTCTTCTTTTGATTTGTTTTGTATGTTTCCGCATTTAATGAGATTCCTACAAACATTATTAGGAATATGATTACTATGCTCAAATATCCTTTTCTTTCCATTCTTACCTCCCGAAATTTGATGTTTTGAGGGATAACTCTCTGTTCCCTTCATCAATTTGATAAGCCCAACTCAAAATCACATGATCATTACAGATCGATTCGATTCTTACCTTTGCGAAATGGTTATCATTCGTCCAAATAACATAACCATGCCCCTCTATTACTTCGACCTTTCCCGTGTTTGACCACCCCTCCTCCGGTGCATAATCAATATCGTCAAGTGAGTTAATATAACCGAAATCCTGTATATCGTTGTTGTAAGCTCCCGCTACAAGATAATAAATTCCCGAACAAGTATCGGATTCGAGATAAATATTCGCATCGCTTGAATAATAGGGAACTATACATTCGCTTGCAAGATCGAATCCCGCATCATTGGGATATTCCCATCTGTCCCACAATACGGCTCCGTATCCTTCCGGTCTCGGTGTATCAAATACATCCTCCCTTGATAATTCGCTTTCGTTTCCATCATAATTAACGCTTGTAACCGCATAGTAATAGGTTACACCGTTGCAAACATCCCTATCCACATAGAATGCAGATACCGTCGAACCGATTATCGTATAAGGTCCCGTAGGATCATATGAACGATAAACATTGAATTGCATAAAATTCGGAGCACTTACGGGATTCCAGTACAATGTCACCTTGTAATCACCTGTTATACTTGTAAGTCCCGTGGGAACCTGAGGAACATCATTCTGTATAACAATCTGACATCCTGTTAAGAACAGAATCATGAAGAGAAGAGCGAGAAGTACTTTTTGTTTCATTTGAACCTCCTTATTATAAACTCTGCCTATTTAAATGCAATTCTCATGCCAAATTCATAAATTACATATATTTGTAACTTACGTTTTAATAATATTTTTATTGTGCACATATTTTGTGCATCCGTATGTAAATTACGGTATTACATTGCTTATAACAACTGACAAAATGGGGGTAATGCACACTATTTGTGCATTTGCATTATAAAAGAGGCAAGCAAATATGCCCCTTTTATCC
>QNBC01000140.1 GCA_003641665.1 candidate division TA06 bacterium | reverse complement strand
GTATAGAAATATGCAAAGAAAACGATAAGCACGCCGTATATCGTTACATATAAAGGCCCTGTAGGTCTAAACAGATTGATTAACGTTTGGCCCCACGCAGCATCTTTAGCAAAGAAAGATACAATGGTATTGGGAAACATGAGTATGGATTGCGCAAAAATAATCGGTATAACACCTGCTGCATTTACATTCAACGGTAAATGTGTAGCCTGTCCGCCATATATTTTGTTCCCCACAACCCGCTTTGCATATTGAACCGGTATTCGTCTCTGAGCTTGGGTAACGAGAACAACTGCCGCGGTAACCACAAAAATCAATGCCAACAAAACAATAAACTGAATCCAACTCATTGCCCCGGAAAGAACCATTCTCGTAATACTTAAGCTCTGTGAAGGAAGCCTTGCCACAATTCCGATTAAAATCAGGAGTGACATACCATTACCTATTCCCTTTTCGGTAATTCGTTCACCTAGCCACATAACAACAACAGCACCCGTTACAAGAGTAAGAATCGTCATTATACGAAATCCAAAACCCGGATGTGTTACGACGGAAACACCACTGGGACTTTTCATACTCTCAATAAATATTGTCGTACCGAATGATTGAACCAAAGCAACAAGAACGGTAAAATACCTCGTGTACTGAGTAATCTTTCTTCTTCCTTCATCTCCCTCTTCCCTTAATTTTGCAAGAGAGGGGATAACGGGAACAAGCAACTCAAAAATAATAGCCGCGCTGATGTAAGGCATAATTCCCAAAGAGAAAATCGTGGCTCTACTCAGTGCTCCTCCGGTAAATATGTCGTAAAATCCCAATATGGAACCGGAATATGTACGTGCAAATGCACTGATCATTTCTTTAATATTTACTCCAGGTATAGGGATATGTGCACCTAACCTATAGAGTATGAAGATTCCCAGAGTAAAAAGAATTTTCTTTCTGAGATCCTCTATCTTAAAAGCATTTACCAATCCCTTTAACAATTATACCTCCTCTGTTTTTCCACCACTGCCTTCTATTTTCTCTCTTGCGGTTTTTGAAAATGCATGCGCTTTAACCGTAAGAGGAATATTAATATCTCCTTTCCCAAGGATTTTGACGGGTAAATCTCTCTTTACTATTCCTTTTTCAAAAAGAGATTCGATAGTAACTTCTTCATTTTCGGAATAATATTCCGCCAATTTCCCTACATTTACTACCTGAAATTCTATTCTGTTAAAATTTTTAAAGCCTCTTTTAGGGATCCTTCTTTGGAGAGGCATCTGTCCACCTTCGAACCATGGTTGAATGGAACCGCCGGATCTGGCTTTTTGGCCTTTATGCCCCCTTCCGGCAGTTTTACCATTCCCCGATCCCGGACCTCTTCCGACTCTGGACCTCTTTTTAATTGCCCCGGGGGCCGGATGTAAATTTTTATCACTCATATCTGTCTCCTATTCGTCAATTTCTTCTACTTTTAACAGGTGTGAAATACTATTTACCATACCCCTTATTGCCGGGACATCATCATGAACCACAACCTGATGCATCTTTCTTATACCTAATGCTTTTAATGTCCTTTTCTGTCTTAAGGGTCTGTCTATAGCACTTTTGATTTGTTCTATCCTGAGCTTCTTCATCTTTTACCTCAGCTGTTTAATATTCTTAAAACATCCTCTTTTTTTCTCAATCCTCTCAGCCCTTCAAATGTCGCCTTAATCAGGTTAACATCCGTGTTTGAACCGAGAGATTTTGTAAGGATATTTTCGATTCCGGCAAGCTCTAACAACGGCTTTATTCTCGTGTTTGCAATAACACCTGTCCCTTTGGATGCCGGTTTCATTAATACTTTACTAGCACTGTACCTTCCCAATATTTCGTGGGGAATAGTACCGTTTACGACATTAACTTCTATTATATTTTTTCTTGCATCTTCAATGGCTTTTCTCGTAGCATCCATCCTTTCCTTAGCTTTTCCCAAACCTATTCCGATATGACCGTTACGATCTCCTACAACCGCAATAACCCTCAATTTAAAGTTCTTGCCGCCTTTGACCGTCTTGGATACTCTGGAAATGGAAACGATGCTCTCTTCGAGTTCCAGTGATGATATATCTATCTTTTTATTCACCATATCCTCCTACTTAAAATTCAAGACCGGCTTTTCTGCAAGACTCGGCAAAGCTTTTTACTCTTCCGTGATATCTATATCCGCCTCTATCAAAGACGATCTTCTTTATTCCTTTCTCAATTGCTTTTTTAGCAAGAGCTTCGCCCACAATCGCACTGATTTCTACCTTCTTTTTACCCTTTAAACCGTCTCTCAAATCTTTATCATTAGAAGATGCCGAAACAATAGTTTTACCATTAATATCATCGACAATTTGACCATAAATGTTTTTAAGGCTTCTAAAGACCACCAATCTCGGCCTTTCCGGAGTTCCGGTCAAATGAAGCCTGATTCTTTTATGTCTTTTTAAGCGGTTCAAACGTTTTTCTCTATTTTTATCCATGTTGCACCTCTTTATGCTCCGGTCTTACCGGCTTTTCTTCTGATATATTCACCGTCGTACCTGATTCCTTTTCCCTTGTAAGGTTCGGGAGGACGGATTCCTCTGATTTTATCGGCATAAAAACCGACTGCCTCTTTATCGATTCCCTGCACCTTTACTATCTCCGCCTTGGCTCCCTCAACTACAAAATTAATTCCTTCGGGTTTTTTAATCAAAACCGGATGGCTGTATCCGACATTTAATTGAAGGTCAGCCCCTTGCATAGCCGCTCTGTATCCGACACCTTCGATGATCATTGTTTTTTCAAATCCATTACTAACACCGATAACCATGTTATTCAAAAGTGCTCTTGTCAGTCCAAATAAAGCTCTTACATCTTTACTGTTGGTCTCCGTCGATACCTTTATGGTCTTATTTTCTATTTCAATCTTTATTCTCGGATCAAATGTCTTACTCAAAGTTCCTTTCGGTCCCTTTACCGTTACGGTGTTTCCATCCTTCTTGATCTCAACCCCATCTGGCAATATAATTGGTTTTTTTCCGATTCTTGACATGCTGACCTCCTACCAGATGTAGCAGAGAATTTCTCCGCCAACATTGTTCTTTTTCGCATTCTTATCGCTCATAATACCTTTTGAAGTAGATACAATAGCAATACCGAGCCCATTCAACACTCTGGGAATTTGGTCATATCCTTTGTAAACCCTTCTCCCCGGTTTGCTTATACGTTTCACTCCTTTTATTACACCATCTCTTGCCACATATTTCAATTCCACAATAATTGTATTTTGCTTATTATCCTTCTCGACCTTATATCCTCTTATAAAACCGTTCTCGAAAAGGATTTTTGCTATTGATTCTTTAACTTTGGAAGCTGGTATCATAACAGTTTCATGCTTTGCTTTCTGCGCATTAACTATTCTGATTAACATATCCGCAATGGGATCTACAATACCACTCATATGTCCTCCTATTACCAGCTAGCCTTTTTAAGACCTGGAATTTTCCCTTCCAGGGCAAGCTCTCTTAAACATACGCGACATAGACCAAAATCATTATAATAGCCTCTCGGTCTTCCGCATCTCTGGCATCTGTTATATTTTCTGACCTTAAATTTTGGTTCTCTCTTTGCTTTAGCTATCATTGATTTCTTAGCCATCTATTTCTTCTCCTTTTTAAAAGGCATAAAGAACTCTTTAAGGAAATCCTTTGCTTCCTCATCCGTTTTAGCAGTTGTAACAAATGTTATATCCATCCCGAGAACATTTTTTACTTTGTCGTATTCAATCTCAGGAAAAACCAACTGCTCTTTTATGCCGATTGAATAATTACCTCTTCCGTCAAATGAAGTCGTGCTCAATCCTCTAAAATCCCTAATCCTCGGGACGGCAAAATTCACAAATCTGTCATAGAATTCATACATCCTGTCTTTTCTCAATGTAACTTTGCAACCGATTTTGGCACCCTTCCTCAATTTAAAGTTTGAAATCGATTTTTTCGCTTTG
>QNBC01000139.1 GCA_003641665.1 candidate division TA06 bacterium | reverse complement strand
TTATTGCTAATTGGCGGGCAGGTCCACCTGCACTAAAGTTTCGGCGGATAGGTATGGACATATTGACCGGTAATAAGAGAGATACTAAACTTGTTGCAGTATTATTTTATGAGCTAAGAGATTACAAAACAAATAAAAAAGAGAAATATTTTGAAATCATTCCTAAGCCCCCAAATTAAAATAATTATCTTACTATCAGTTGTAAATATGTCCGTACCACGTGTCTCTTTATCGCAATTTCAGAATGCATATTATCCCTTTATCGTTGTTTGTTTATGGACATTTTAGATTGATATAAAATCGATTTTATGATATAAAGAAGCATGGAAAAACTTTTGTATTTTTTTATAAATCCTTTACCTTTGAAAATTGAACTTTCGATAGTATTTATTCTTTTGAATCAATTCATAAGAGGTTTAGTTTATAAGAAAATCGAATCACGTAAAGTCTCGAGAGCAAAACGATACAAATCGAAGAAAAAGTATTTCTATATATCGAATGTTGTTTTATTTCTTATTCTAATCATTCTTTGGTTACAAAATATACGTTCGGTGGGAACGGTAGTCAGTATATTGGGAGCGGGAATTGCCGTAGCATTGCAAGAGGTGATTCTTGCTCTGGCGGGTTGGTTCTTTATCATTATAAGACATCCTTTTGACATAGGTGACCGTATAGAAATTGAAAATATTATAGGAGATGTGATAGACATAAGGTTATTCCAATTTTCCGTGCTTGAGGTTAAGGGGGATAATTTCGGGAAACAATCTACTGCAAGAATCATAAATTTTCCTAACAGTGTTGTTTTTAAAAATCCGGTTTTTAATTCTACGAAAGAATTTGACTATATTTGGGATGAAATGGCAATAACTCTGACATACGAATCGAATTGGAAATTGGCAGAAAGAGAATTGAAGCGTTTTATAGAGAAAATTACTGAAGGGAATGAAGAAAATATCAGGAAGCAGATGAAAAACAGTAAAAATCGTTACCCCATTGAGTATACGTATCTTTCTCCTAAAATCTATGTTAGTATTGTAGATAGCGGGATTTTAATAGTTATACGCTATATGGTGCGTGTCAGAGAGCAAAGAAAATACATAGATCAAATATCTCGTTTTCTACTCGAACTTGTAGCAAAACACAAAGATATAGATCTTGCCTATAACACATACAGGATTGTTAAATAATGCATAAGAAAATTTTTCTATTATTTTCGATTTTGCAGATTTTCATGGTTGCATACGGGAACAAATATATTGTAATTTACAAGACATCAAGGGATTTAAATACCTTAAGTTCAAAGGTCGATATTTTGAATGTAGGAATACATAATCTCGCACTTGTAAGAGGGGATTCGGTTACGATAAAGAATCTAAAGAAAGACGGGTATATAAAATTTTATGAAAAACCGGCGAAGGCGAAGGCATTTTTTACCCCAAACGATTATTATTACGGATATCAGTGGGATTTCAATATGTTGAATATGGAAAATGTCTGGGACATTACAATGGGAGCAAGCAATGTAATCATCGGATTATTGGATACGGGTGTAGGTTATGAAAATTACACTATTCCCTCGTATGAACAGGATGAAGTGGTTTCCGGAGACGGGCAATATCATATAGGTTCGGATTTCAATGAAACCACATTTGTAAGCGGGTATGACTATGTTCATGATGATACACATCCCAATGATGAAAATGGCCACGGAACGCATGTTGCAGGTACAATGGCGGAGGCTACGAACAATAATCTCGGTGTTGCGGGTATGGCACCGAATGTTAAAATAATGCCGGTGCAGGTTCTCGATTACAAAGGTGAAGGAGATTCGTATGCAATAGCCAACGGTATCTATTTTGCATGTGATCACGGCGCTGATGTCATTAACCTGTCACTCGGAGGTGCGCCCGGAGATTCTACCGGATGGCATGTGGTACACCTTGCCATAGTGCATGCATGTAGCCTTAACATACCGGTTGTAGTTGCCACAGGCAACGGCGGAGTCGATGAACTTAGTTATCCTGCAGCTTTTATAGAGACCTTTGCGTGCGGAGCTTTAAACTATGATAAAGAAAGATCCGCATATTCGCAATACGGAAGAGGAATTGATTTTGTAATGCCCGGTGGAGATGAAAGCAATTATCCGAATCATATGATTCTTCAGCAAACATTCAGGGGGTACAATAGTGAATACGGAAGTCTTGCAAGGGTGGACAGCTTTGCTTATTATTATTACGAAGGAACATCAATGGCGGCTCCTCATCTGACGGCTGCTATTGCTCTGCTAAAGTCAAAAGGGATCAATGATATAAACAAAATATACGGTAAACTCGCTTACTTTGCAACGGATCTCGGCTCTACGGGATATGATAGATATTACGGATACGGTTTGCCTGATATTTACACGGCACTAACATCAAGTTATAGCGATAATACTCCACCCTCCTTTAATGTTTACCTTATAGAGAATCCGATTTTTGAAGGATTCATTAATGTATGGATAAGATCGAACGAAGAATTGATGAACGGTGTAATCGATTCTGTTACTGTTGAAAATAACGGCAATGTTCAGATGTCTCGATGTAAGTTACTTCAAGACAGGCTTTTTGCCGGTAAATTCCGTTTCTTTTCCGATGGCAGTTATAATGTTTGCGTGTACGGAAGAGATGTTTGGGGTAATTCCGGACAAAAAAGCACTGTTTTTTCTCTTTATAAAATACCTGTTTCGGAGGAGAAAACGGTTACAAAGGGTGCATTAAGGTTTATTTTCCCTAAGAATGCCGTTGAGAGCGACTGTATAGTTAGGATTGAGAAAGATAATAGCGGATTTTCGATTTCCATTCCCGAGGCGACAAAAAAACCGATTTATCTGGAATCCTATATCCCGATTATGTTTCTGATGGCTCCGGACGGTAATACAGTAAAACCCGTAGGGAATAAATTTGTGATTGGGAAAAGCGGGTATTACAAGTTGATTTGGGATATTAGATCAGAAATGTTAAAAGGTGGTATTAAACTGCTCTCCAAAAGTAATTTGTCAGGCACTGTTTCCGTAGTATCGCTAAGCGGCCGTTTGATTAGAAAAAAATATTTATCCGACCAAAGGGAGATTATTATTAAGGGGATGAAAAGAGGTATTTATTTTGCGGTGATTAAAAATAAGAATTTTACCGTTAGAAAGAGGTTTAGCGTATGGTAAAGAGGATGATATTTTTTGCCTTGGTAATCTTGTTTGCAGGATGTTCGTTATTTAAAAATAATATAAGTGAAGGCTGGAAATCGTTTGAAAGCGGAGATTATCAAACTGCGAAAAACGATTTCTATAATGCGATAAGTTCCGGAGGAGAACTCGAAGCTTATGTGGGTTATGGTTGGAGTTGCGCAAAACTCGGTGATGAATCCAAAGCCCTATCTTCATTTGAATATGTACTTGCATCCGATTCGATGGGATTTCCCGATGCCGTAAGCGGAGCTGTTTTCGCCGGCAATGCAATGAAAATCGATTCCGTAGCAGCACGGAGAGGGGAATATCTGTTAAATATGTTACCTGATTATGTATTCGAGCATGATTCTACCATAACATGGAAGCAGATCGCTTTTACATCCGCCTGTTCCTTTGTTAATTGCAACGATTTTTCCTCCGCATTGGATATGATACGTTTGATAGAACCTAATTTTAATGCAAGTTTTATGACCGAAAGCGGAATTGATTCCATACTTACCGAGCTTGATGAGATTTCCCGATGGATTTGAGTATTTTTGAATATTTGGAAAATGATATAGTTGAAAGGGATCTAATTAGTCCCGGTGATAAAATATTGGCAATGGTTTCAGGGGGCAGGGATTCTGTTTTTTTGCTTTATTTCTTGGAATATTTGAGAAAAAGAGGCAATATCGAGGTTTCTGTTTTTCATCTGAATCATATGATTAGGGGGAAGGAAGCGGTAAGAGATGAAGAGTTTACGGGTAAATTAGCAAACCAATTAGGATTCCCGTTTTATTCGAAACGAGTTGATGTAAAGAAAATTGCTATGGATAAAAGAGATAATCTTGAATCGGTA
>QNBC01000138.1 GCA_003641665.1 candidate division TA06 bacterium | reverse complement strand
TGCCTGTGGGAATAAACGCAAACCTTATCTTTCTCTTAACTGAAACGGTTTTTATCCCGGCGGATACCAAAACCGATATATGCTCCGGCGTAAGATATTCTCCTTGGTAAAATATAATGTCACCTTCATGTATGTCCTCTCCTACCATCCTGACATTTTCTCTTGGAGAAATAGCACTCCTTATTCTTACCTTGGAGTTATCGATTTTCTCTGTATTTTCAATCATTATGACGGCATTATACTGCCCTGGCAATTTGAAACCGGTATTAATATACTCAAAATCTTTCCCGAGTTGTAATATCTTCGGGGAAACATCCCGAGCTCCCATTGTTTCTTCCGCTCTAACCGCTATACCGTCAACGGCAGATGTGGAAAAAGAAGGTATATTTCGCTTCGCCCTTATTTCCCTGGATAGTGTTCTGAAATATGCGTTATCAACATCTATTTTTTCACCGGTAATATTTTTATTTGAGAATCTGTCAATCAGCTTTCTCCATTTTTCAAGAGCTTCATCCAATGTTGTTGTTTTGAGATACTTGTTTCTTTTCATATCATCTCATAGTATTCGGCTTTTTCTCCTTTGTACAAGCCTTCCTTTTCATTTCCGATTATTATAATACCGTCAGAATCTGAAAGTGTCGAAATCATCCCTGATTGTCCGAATATAGGGGTTATTATTCCGTCCTTTACCTTAACCCGGACAAAATCATCCATACCATGCTTTGACGGAATATCAACGGATATAATTCCCCTACCCGTAGCTCTTTCAAATATTTCTTTCTTTCCGGCAAAATAGTTCAAAATTGGTATCATAACAAATCGTGCGGAAATATATGACGATACCGGATGCCCAGGTGCACCGAAAATAATCTTATTATTACAAAGAGAAAGAATTGTGGGTTTTCCGGGTGACATGTTTATACCATGAGTAAGAATCCCCGGCGTCCCGAATTGCTCAATTACATCTACAGTAATGTCTCTCATGCCTTTTGAACTACCGCCTGAAATAATAAATACATCAAAATCATCGTAATTTTCCTTTATCATATCTCTCAAAACAATCTCATCATCTTTTACTATTTCAAATATTTTGGCATCAAAATATTTGAATTCTGAAAATAAGGATTTTAATAGATATGAATTGATATCGTAAATTGAATAATCGTCCATACTATCTTCGGATCTTCTCAATTCTTTCCCGGTCGGAATAATCGCGATTTTCACCTTCTTATGGACAGGAATCTCTCTTATGCCTTGCGAAGCGAGAATTCCTATGTCGACGCTTCTCAATATCTCCCCTTTATTTGCTATTACATCGCCTATTTTAACATCTTCTCCCTTATAGATAATATTTTCGCCTTTGTATAGTGATTTTTCAACATAAACCGTATCGTTAACTCTCTCACTATTTTCAATCATTACAACAGCATCAAATCCATCAGGTACAATAGCTCCCGTAGGGATATAGTAAACCTTGTTTTTGTCGATTTCACCTTTGTATTTTTCTCCTATAATTATTTCTCCTCCGTATTCAAAGGGAATCGGATTATTGTGACTGGCACCTGATGTTAATCCTGATATACAAGCATAACCATCAACGGTACTTCTCGGCAAAGACGGAACATCTATTGACGCGGTTTTATCTTTTGCAACAATTCTTCCCGATGATTCTTCGATTGATATAATTTGGTTATCGGAAATTATGCTCAGATTTTTTATGAAATTCTCTATAGCGAATTTTCTTTTTTGGGTTTTGAGAAATTCCATTTTTATTTAACCTGATAACTTATTAAAACCGTCGACCAGGTATTATGCTCCTCTTTAACCAAACCGACATCTTCGGCTATCCACTCATAATAGGATAAAGAATGATTGGAATAGTATGGATATACTTTTATTTTATAGGCAAAAAATTGCCCTGCCGGGACATCAATACTATCCTTGTCCTCAACAATATATTCCTGCAAATCATACTCACTTATCCATGAATCTCCTATTTTAATTTGATTCGGCATATCTTTCCAATGGGGGAAAGAATCGTTATAATTGTAGTAATCCAAAAAAGAATCTCCTTTCGCTAGATATTGACTGCTACTCCATGAAGTGGACGAGAAATCTGCATTGGATTCCCCAATATACAATTTATACAGATGAACAGTATCTAATACTGTCATTGTATCTCTTACCTCTTTTCTCGTATAACTTATTTCACCGCTATTTTCATTATAGGACATATAATTCCAATAATCTCCCATTTCAAGGGGATACAAATCACCTGTTGATGGATAGGAATCTTTAGGTTTAACACTACAACCAATAAAAACCACAAGAAAAATTGCTATAATTGAAATATATTTTGCCATTAAATACCTCTCTTTAAAATATGAAATATTGATGAAGATATAACATCTATCGCATTCTTATTAAATCCACCTTCGGGTATAATGATGTCAGCGAATTTTTTGGTAGGTTCCACAAACTCAATGTGCATCGGTCTCACGGTCATAAGATATTGGTCTATAACGGAATTTACCGTTCTATTCCTTTCCGTAAGATCTCTTTTTAAACGTCTTATAAATCTAATATCATCGGGTGTATCAACAAAAATTTTATAATCGAAAAGTTCTCTGAGTTCTTTGTTTGTAAAAATCAGTATTCCTTCGATAATAACAATGTCTCCGGGGTTCTCCCTCTTGGTTATATTTTTTCGCGTATGCGTTTTAAAATCGTATATTGGGATCTCAACCGTAGAACCGTTAATTAAAGCCTTCAGGTGCTTTATGAGAAGTTCCATATCTATTGAATTCGGGTGATCGTAATTGATCTTTTCTCTTTCTTCAAAAGGGATATCACTGTGATCTTTGTAATAACTGTCCTGCTGCATCATTACTACCGTGTGCTTATCTATTATCTTTTCTTTTATTTTTTTTGCAACGGTTGTCTTTCCCGACCCCGTTCCTCCCGCTATTCCGATTATCATACTTCCCTCCCTTGCATAGCAATGGCATCGATATATGCTTTTTCTATTTCACATATAATCTTTTTCCAATCAATACTTTCGGCATGTTTCAATCCATTCTCTCGAAGTCGCGCTCTCTCCTCTTTGTTTATTGCCAATTGTTCAATGGCATTTGCAAATGCTGACGGATTTACATCCGACAAAATTCCGTTATAACCGTTTTTTATAACAGTCGCATATCCTTTTATATTCGATGCTATAACAGCCACGCCGGAAGACATAGCTTCAACAAGAACTATTCCATATGTTTCTCCTCCTTTTGCGGGAGAAACATAAATATCAGCCGATGAATATACTTTTCCCATATATTCATTGGGGATAAAACCGAGAAATTTCGTCTTAACATTTAACTTTCTTGCCATTTCTTCATATTTTTGCCTGTTTTTGCTGTTCCCACCAACAAAAAGCTGGTAGTTAATTCTACCGTTTAGCTTCGATAGAGCCCTAATTAAAATGTCCAAACCCTTTCTTTTATCTAACCTCCCCATAAATAGAATCTTGATTGTGTCATTATCTGTTTTCATAGGTTCATAAAAACCGGCATTGGGATTAAATCTTGTTCTGTCTATACCCACAGGTATAAATCTATAATCTCCGGGGAAGAATGGTTTTATAAAATCAATGGCTACCGAAGAAATACCTATTTTTATGTCTATCTTTTTGTTTATACTATGAAATAATGCTTTATAAAGAGGAGAAAACATATGAGTAAAATTTGATGTTACCGACAGAAAACTCGCAACTATCGGTCCCTTTCCGTGCTTCAAAGCAAAATGAGATATGTTAGGCCAAAAAGGTCCGTTCAGATGAATTACATCATATCTTTTTTCTTTAAGAAATTTCTTAATCTCGGCAGAGATAGATAATCCCCACGGCAATGTAACATTTGTTCCGTTCAAACTGAAAAATTTACAATACCCGACCCTATAAACATCATTCTCTTGTTTTTCATTGTCATAATGAAGGGTTAATATATCTACCTTATGCCCTCTTTCCCTAAGGTATTTTGCAACATTGTATACATATTCGGTTACTCCCGAAGGATAAGGGTAGTAGGCATCCGACACCAAAAGAATTTTCATAGTGGCATTTTATCATTTTATTATTCTGTTGTCAAACAAAATGAATAAAATAAATTAATATGT
>QNBC01000137.1 GCA_003641665.1 candidate division TA06 bacterium | reverse complement strand
CGCTGATTTGGGTTATTATTCAGAACAACATACATTGATTATTCCCTCTTATTAGGGTATTATCACCCAATTAATGCTGTCATTCTGAACTTGTTTCAGAATCTCATTCTTGCCGGTTAATATGTTCATACCTGTCCGCCGTAACTTTAGTGCAGGCGGACCTATCTACCTTTTTATTTTTATTTTTATTTTTTCTTGATTAAATGAGAGTAAAATGCTATAATCCATTTATGAAAAAGATAGTAATTCTTTTATTATCCCTGACGATTCTGTTTTCCTCCTGTGGGAAGAAAACGGATAAAAGCAATTCCACCAATAATAAGAATAAAATTGTTACAGTAACATTCTGGCATGTTATGGGAGGACCGTTAAAAAAGACTCTTGAATCCATAGTAGATGATTTCAATTTGACGCATCCCGGAATTAAAGTTGTTCCCATTTCCGTTGGAAGTTATAATGCTCTATCACAGAAATTAATGGCTTCCATAATAGGAAGAAAGCCCCCTGTGATTGCACAAGTTTACGAATCGTGGACTTCTCAATTTCTCGATGCAGGGGCGGTTGTTCCCGTGTCCGATTTTATCAAGGATTCGTTAGTGGGTTTGGATTCTTCCGAAATAAAGGACATTTTTCCGATATTTATCTATGATAACACATTCGAAGGAAAACTCGTTTCAATGCCTTTTAACAAAAGTGTTCCCGCTTACTACTACAACGAAGATCTGTTGAAAAAACTGGGATACGAAAAATTTCCAACCACCTGGGATTCGTTGCGCATGTTATTTCAAGTTGCCACAAAGGACACCAATAATGACGGTTATCCGGACATTTGGGGGACGGCATATTCGGTTAATATGTGGCTGTACGAGTGTATGTTGTATCAGAATGGTGGTAGAATATTCTCGGAAGACGGGAAAAAATGCCTTGTTGGAAGCCAGGCAAGCATTGATGCTCTCCGATATTGGGCGGATCTCATTAAACGTTATAAAGTGGCATATCTGACTACGGGTTTCCAGAATCAAGACGATTTCCTTTCCGGAAGGGTTCTTGCCGTTTCAGGTTCAACGGTTTCACTTCCTTTTATGTATCAAACCAATCCCTCGTTTAACCTTAGAATTTGCCCTATCCCTCACGGTAAAACAAAGAGAGTCATAATCTCCGGAACGAATATTGTGATATTTAACGGAGTGAGCGAAGCGCAAAAGAAGGCGGCATGGGAATTTATAAAATACTTCAGATCTCCATCCGTTCAAGCGAAGTGGTCATACGGGACAAACTATGTTCCAATTAGGAAAAGCAGCTTTAAGGATTCTTTAATGGTAAAAAAGTTCAATAAGTTCCCGGGATTATACGAGACATTTATGCAAATCGAGTACGGAGATATAGAGCCGAAGTCACCGTCATGGTTTGTGGGAAGAACAATTTTGAATAGGAATGGATTGGAACCGGTTATGAGGGGGAATATATCGCCTGAAGAGGCACTCAAGGAAGCTCAATTTTTAATAAACGAAGAAATCAAGAAGGATTAACGGACTACTTCAAAATGTAGGAAGAACCGTTTTTCTTATACACAAAACCTTGTATCTCTTTTTTGGTTACAAGGTTACTTTTTTGCAGTTCTTGAAGGGTCTCCGGAAACTTTTCATTATCTATAAAGTAAATTTTAAGTGCGTTGTCAATTTTTGTTTTTCTATAATTGTATGTTGTGGGAGAACTGTAGAAAGTCTTTGTTTTAAGAAAAGAGGTAAAGTATCTGACTCCCGTATCGATTATTAAAACAAGCAGGATTAATCCGACTGCAACCACAACATTGCGAATGGAAGTGGCGTTTATTTTTATAGGTAGGGCTTTCTTTTCTCTCTTAATTTTCGGAAGTTTTTCCACCAAACCCATGTGATAGAGATTATACAGTGCGCTGTATGTCCTGAATTTACCCAATCCGCTTGATTGCATCAATTCGAAGATCGATTTGTTATTATCAATTAACTTAAAAACGATTAATTCCTCAGGACCGATTTCATCTTCATCGATGGCTTCTTTTGTCTTCTTGACTATGATTCTGCTATCCGGAAATTCCGCTGATATTTTAGGCCATTCGTCAATTCTGCGTAAACTTTCCAGTATAATCCCCTGAGTATTCATGGAGATTTTTATCTTGCTGTTAGTGTAAATAGCGATATTAGGCTGGAAATTGTAGACTCCTTCCTCCCACTGCATTGCCTCGTCTATTATTTCCTGTATTTTGAACTGGATAACATCTTTAATGTCGTCTTCCGTTAATATATGCTCTTTTATCAGAAGATCGTTAAGATTTATGCCTGTTGTTCTGTGCTCATCCAGAATCTTTTGGTATTGTTCCTGGCTTAATTTCCCGGAAGCGATTAGATATGTATCGATCTTTTCAAGTTCATGATTTTTATTCTTTATTGCCGCACTTATGAAACCATTACGAAATCCTATTGAGATACGATCGTTAAAATGCTCTATGGTGAGCACCCCCGTTTTTTGCTGAGAGGCGATTAGTTGCAATATGTCCGGAACGTGAAATTCTCTTAAACTTCCCTTAAGCATATTTTATCTCCGATTCTTTTGTGGATAGGACACCGAACTGCGATATGAGATAGAGAAGTATCGCAATCCCGATAAAGATGTATTTTAACATATGTAACTCCGGGAGAGGGATGTCATATACGCTATCTACTATGAATTTTGTGTAAAATGCTACGGATAGGTAGAGGATAAATTGGAAAATGTATAAGAAACCTCTCTTTAATTGACCGAAATAGACAAAACCGCTTCCCGGAATGAGCAGATTAATTATAAAACCGTACAATTTCACTTTTCTCGTATTGTTGCCTTTCATGCTGACTGCCATTTTGTGTTTTATCGATTCGGAAGATGCATTTAGGATTTTTTCACTGCACGATTCACACATATTATAATCTTCGAAAATTTCAATATTGTTCTCCAACTCCCAATGCCCGCAAATATCACATCGCCTGTATTTGAATGTGTATTTCTTCTTGTTGTATAGAAAGATAACAAAGAGGAGAAATAGGGAAGCTATGGTGAATATAAGAATAGAATTTATACCGTAAAAGAGATTGTTGAATGAAATACCGGAGAAAAGGTATTTCTTTAACATATTATCGAGAAATTTATGACTGATTTCATTGTCAATCAGTAACCTGTTATACTGTTTGGAGGAGGTTTTCGAGAAGGTGTTGATTTTATCAAAGTCGAGGGAAAAAGCTTTCTCCATCTCTTTTGAAGCTTTATTTAATTCCAGGTTATTCTGATAATATTGAGCCAAATTATAATGTGCTGCGGCATTTTTCGGGTTGAGTTCAATTGATTTGGAGTAATAGCTGGAGGCGCTGTCGTATTCCCCCTTCAAGTAAAAAATATTGCCCATGTTATTGAGGAGATATGAATCGTGAGGATTCAGTTTGTAGGCATCTTCATAGTAAAAACTCGCAGAATCCATTAACCCCTTTTTCTTCAAGGAGAGAGCAAGGATATAATCGTATGTAAAAGCATTTGCCTTGTCCTTTTCTTTCAAGGCAATTATATGTTGTTCCAGATTTGTATCCCATGGATTTTGAAGGAAAGAATTTATCTTTGATATTTCCGAATCCGGTGAATAAACTTTTAGGTTCATTGAATCTCCTATTGTCGTTATTACCACGAGCATAATGACAAAAGAAGCGAAGTAAAGAATCGCTTTATTTAAGCGAAGGTACGTTAAATAGAGGAGTAGTAAGATGAATATATAAAAAACATTGTTAAACCAAACAAAGGGGGAAAATAAGAGTATGATCAACATAACATAGTAAAACAATCTGTTTTTTGTTTTTGTAACTTTGTACAACCGTTCCGCGAGGAAATCAATATTCTTGATATATAGTACTATAACAAACAAAAAGGTCGCGAAAAATAGTGCGAAGTAGATTAATCTTGTTGCCGTGGCATAGAAAAATATCTTATTTTTAAGAGAGGATGTGAGAACTATAATGTATTGTGCAATATCTTTTAAAACGGAAACAGGGTTATCCTTTTGGTGTATTGTCATCCTTATAATATAGGTGGTGGGATCGAGAGGATCGAGTTCAGTGGCTACATTATCATATTGAATGGCATTGATGAAATTATTTTTTAAATAACTGTTAAAGGATTTG
>QNBC01000136.1 GCA_003641665.1 candidate division TA06 bacterium | reverse complement strand
ATATCCCATAACAAAACCAGTGCAATAGCTATCTGTATTATAGATTAATTTTTTTTAACAACTCTTCCAAACGTTTTCTTTCAACATCACTCATGTGATACTCATATTCATGAGTCGGGTACTTAACAGAATTTACTTCATATACATATTTCGAAATCGCCTCTGAAATTATGGGTTTCAAATCTTTGAAAACTTTCACAAATTTCGGTGTTTTCCCAAAATTCAGACCGAGAATATCATTCACAACAATAATTTGACCATCGCAATTACTCCCCGCCCCTATACCGAAAACGGGGACACTTACGTAATTTTTTATTAAAGAGGTTACATTTTCGGGAACCGATTCTGCTATTATGGCAAAAACTCCTGCTTTCTCAATTGCAATAGCATCTTTTATAATTCCCAAAGCGGCCTCCGCATTTTTCCCCTGCACTCTGTATCCTCCGTATCTGTGGTATGATTGGGGTAATAAACCTATGTGTCCCATCACCGGAATACCCGCATTAACAATCCCTTCTATTTGGGCAACGTAATTCCTACCACCTTCCAGTTTTACAGCATCACACTTTGCTTCACTAACAAAACGCCCTGCATTGAAAATAGCATCTCTAATGGAGGTTTGGTATGTCATAAAGGGCATATCTCCTATTACAATCGCCCTATCGCAAGCTCTCGAAACCGCTTCAGCATGATGGATCATATCATCCATGGTTACATTAAGAGTATCATCTCTACCGAAAACAGTTGTGGCAATGGAATCACCCACAAGTATTATATCAATTCCCACCGTATCCTCTAATTTAGCAATGGGGTAGTCATAGGCTGTCATGAGGGCAATTTTCTTACCCTCATGAACCTTATCATAGATATCTTTAATGGTTAACTTATGCAATTAATTCTCCTCTTCTATTATAGTGGTTGTGTCCGTTCCTGCAGGTTGTTCCTCTATAACCGGTGCTGTTGTATCCGTTTCAGTAGGTTGCTCCTCTATCACCGGAACTGTTGTGTCCGTTTCAATAGGTTGCTCCTCTATAACCGGAACTGTTGTGTCCGTTTCAGTAGGTTGCTCCTCTATAACCGGTGCTGTTGTGTCCGTTCCTGCAGGTCTTTCCATTATAACCGTAGCATTGGAATCCGATTTGACCGTGTCACTTACCGTAATAGGTTGCTCTTCGACCGTTGTTTTTGATGGTTCTTCTTCAATAACATTTGTTGTCTCCGGTTTTTGAGGCTCTTCATTTATAATCGGTGCTGCCTTTTCCTCGACTTTGGGTGCTTCTTCCTTTATTACCTCTTCTTCACTTACCTTTTTAACCGGAATTTTCCTTATTATTCGTTGCTCTCCTTTGGGTAAAGATTTCATTGATAATTCTATTTTTTTATATTTTTTCAAACTCACATCAACTGTTCTTGTAATGTAAGCCGATGAGAAATTGTCTCCTACCCATAATAGCTGTAGTTCTCCATGAATATCCCCCTTTTCATCCAGAATATTAAATTTATCGCCCTGCGTAAAACCTTCATTTTTGCCTTTATCCACATAGGCTATATTATAATCTTTAACAATATCCTCATTATCCCTATAAGCTAATATCTTTGCATAGATCTTATCTTTCGCTTTAACAATATCAAAATCGGGAATTAATGGAGGTGTCCATAAATCCGTTACAAGTAAACCTCTTTTTATAATATCCCTACTTGCCGTTATTGTGCAAATCGAATACGTATCAAATGTTTCATCAACCTTTAAGGTCCCCCATATTAGAATGATCCTGCCTGTTTTTGAACCGCTACTTACGGTCTGTCCGTAACTAAATATTGTAAATTCATCCCCTGTCTTGACCGCAGATTTCCCGAGGTCAATCTTCACTTTATCGAATTTTACGGCTCCACCTTCCATTCCGCTATCATCTATCATTCCGATTATGCGACCTTTCTCAATATTTTTATTCGTTACAAATCCGCCATAGTACAAACCGCTGTATGACACATTGTTAGGGATATAAAAGAGTTTTACATAATCGCTCATCTTTATCATTTTTTGAGCTTTTAACCAGTCTATGCTCAGTTTCTTCCCCCCGTATCTTTTATTCAAATCCGTTAATTTTATTTTTTGGAAGTTACTCTTCATATTATTCGCCGGGATTATATCCTTTGATATTTCTCCCTCGGTGGATGTGTTATCTTCACCGGGGATGGGTAATTCGAAAACCTGCCCGGGGTATATCCAATGCGGATCCTCAATTTTGTCCTTATTTAACTCGTAAATCTCCGGCCATAAAAAAGGATTGTTCAGATAATAACCTGCAATATCCCAAAGGGTATCACCCTTTTTTACAGTGTGTGTTTTGCCATTAGTAATCGAAAATATAAATATAAAAACTAATAAAACAGACAGGAGCTTTCTCATATTATTCCTCCTTTTTACCTTTATTACGGGAACTTTTTCCCTTCTTTTTTTCATTCACATTCTTCTCCGATTCATTCTTTTTAACTTCTCCCTTTTCTTTTTCTTCATTCTGCACCCTTAAGAAACTAACTTTAAGTTCATATATCGTTTGGTTTAGAGCATCCAATTCCTTGCTATCTAAATTATTATACGTCTTTTCTTTCAACATATCAAGATAATCTATCATTTGTTGTGCTACATCAAGATGTTTTTCCGCTTTTTTCGTTAAGGGATTTTCTAAAATCCCCATAGATTGAAATGCTATAGTGGACAAAAAGAGAACCATTTCATAGAATTTATTATTTTTGTTTTCCATACGCCCTCCTATAGTTTATTATGAATTTTTCTGCTTGCAATAGTTCTGACTTTAATCGGTTTGCCATTCTCATAATATATTCTTGATACTCTCTCACCTATCCTTGTTATTATCTCATAATTTATCGTGTTGCATTGTTTTGCAAGGTCGTCAGCCGTAATTTCACCATTAATAATCGTTGCGATATCTCCAACCCGGATATTGTCAATTCCGGAGATATCAACCATTGTCAGATCCATACAAACATTCCCGATAATTTTGCTTTTTTTCCCTTTAATTGCAACATAACCCTTATCAGACAAACAATGGGGAAAACCATCTCCGTATCCTATATTAATTGTAGCGACTTTTAAGTTTCTGTCAAGAATTCTTCTGCCATAACTAACCGAATCCCCCTTATTTAAATTTGCGATTCTCGATATCCTGCTATAAACGGACATAATAGGTTGCACATCGATATACTTTTTCATATTTTCCGAAGTATATAAACCGTACGCTAAAATACCGGGTCTAACAATGGCCATTTCCGGATCATTAAATCTGACCATTCCCGCACTATTAGAAATATGAAATTTGGCGTCTGTTAAACCGCTTTGAATTAATTTTCTCTTTAATTCTTTAAACTGGTTTATCTGTGTAAGGGCAAAGTCATCCTCTTCATCTTCTGCCGTTGAAAAATGACTAAATATACTCTTAATACGCAAATTTGTAAATTGATTCTTAATCGTTTCTATTTTACCATATGCAACATCATATAAAAAGCCCGTTCTCCCCATTCCGGTATCCACTTCGATAAAGATATCAATGGATTTCGACATTTTATTAAGATAATCATTTAGATTTTTAGCAAAATCAATATCGGACACGGTTGGGATAACGTTGTAATAGATTATATCTTCTATGTCAAAATCAAAAACCGGACTTAAAATCACAATCGGAATCTTGATACCATATTCCCTGAGTTCAATAGCTTCTTCTATTCCTGCGACACCAAGATATTCGACGCCGAATTCTTCCGCAACCCGGGCAAGTTCGCAACTACCATGCCCGTATGCATCCGCCTTTATGGGAATTAATAATTCGGCATTTGTAAAGTCTCTGATATGCTTTAAATTATTCTTAAAAATATCAAGATCTATCTTAGCCCACGTTCTTCTTTCCAAAACAGACATAACTAACTTATACCAAAAATAAGCGTTTATTGCAAGAAATATTATGGAACTATGGTAGATAGGCCCGCCTGCACTAAAGTTTCGGCGGACAGGTATGAACATATTAACCGGCAAGAATGAGATTCCGAAACAAGTTCGGAATGACAGTATTAATTGGTTGATAATACCCTAATAAGAGGGAATAATCCATGTATGTTGTTCTGAATAAAACCCCCACATCATCGTAGGTTTAATGTATCTCATTTATCCCCCTGAATCCTGTGCTGAATT
>QNBC01000135.1 GCA_003641665.1 candidate division TA06 bacterium | reverse complement strand
TTTAAATGACAATATAAACAAAAACGGTACAACGGGTAAATAAGATGCGGAAACATCTCCTTTTTTTTCTGATTATACCGATCTTATTTCAGTTTATATTGCTTGGCGCAGAAACGTTAAATGACAGAATTGAAGCTGTTGTGGAGAACGAAGTTATAACAAGTGGAGAGCTGCAAACGCAGCTCTTCACCTATTATCTGCAAAATCGTATTACCGATACTACGAAAACTACACGGGACAGCATCGCCAATATAATTTTGCAACAGATGATTAATGACAAAGTTATTAAGGTAAAAGCCGAAGAAGATACGACTATTACGGTAGATAACAGTGAAGTGGAATCAGAGGTTGAAAAAAATATTGAAAAAATAAAAGAAAATTATCCGGATGATACGACATTTTTCAAAGCACTGCAACAGGAAGGGTTAACATTATCGAAATTAAAACAACGTTATAGAACCAAGGCAAGAGAGCAGATACTGGCAAGAAAGTTTTTTCAAAACAAAATCGGCTATATTCCGGAAGTTACGCAATCTGAAATCGATTCCTTTTATAATGCGAATAAGGATTCCATTCCGGATCATTTGCCAGGTGAGTATACGTTGTCCCATATTTATATAGTTTACAAACCCGGGAAACATTCTCTCTCGTTACTTGAAAATAAGGTGAAATCCATACTTAAGCAATATGCTGATGGTGTTTCCTTCTCAAAATTGGCGCGCAAATATTCCGAAGATACATTATCCAGTTCACATGGCGGGGTTCTCGGCAAGCTGACAAAGTCCGATATGCTACCTGAAATTTACAGTCAGATATCTGATATGGGAGAAGGAGAAATTAGAGTTGTTCAATCGAGGCTTGGATATCATATTGTGTTATGCACCGGGAGAGACGGGGATAAATATGTATTGAGTCATATCCTATTGGTTCCGAAGGTAACAAGAGCGGATAGTCTTGAAATGCAAAGAACAGCTGAAAAAGTTTATAAACTTCTACAGAAAGGAAAGCCCTTTAAAGAGCTGGTAAAAAAGTATTCGGATGACATAACGACAAAAGATAAAGACGGTCTGATTGGGACATTTGAAGAAGCTAAGATGTCTCCACAGCTTTTACAATATTTGAAGGGATTGAAAACGGGAGATTTTACTCGCATTATAAATACACCCAATGGTTTCGAAATACTATATATAGATGCTTATAAACCGGGTAAAAGATTGTCCGAAGATGAAATTAGAAATAGCATTAGAGCCATTCTTTCTCAGATGAAGCAACAGGAAGCTTTGAACAAATTGGTTGACAGACTGAAGAAAGATGTATACATTAGAGTATATGACTAATAAAAGAAAAGGTGAAAGGGTAGATATATTGCTTAAAAAATTGCAGATAGTGAAATCAAGGGAAAAAGCTAAGCATGCTTGTGAGAACGGAAGGGTATTTGTGAATGATACAAGGGTAAAAGCTTCCCGTATTGTTAATTCGGGAGACACGATTAGATTGACTTTGAATCAAAAAGAGGTGCTCTATGAAATTATCGATATCCCCGAATTGAAGAATATTAAAAAGAGCGATGTTATGAAATACTATAAAATTGTAGGAGAAAATGAGTGATATTAAACCGAGAATAGCTATAACATGCGGTGATCCTGCGGGAATAGGCCCCGAAGTAGTTATAAAGGCAATAGCTGACAAGAGAGTGTTGGGAGAGATAACCCCTATCATTATTGCTCCGGAAAAATTAATCGTGAACTATGCAAAGAGCTTGAATATTGAGTTACCGGAATATAAGGTAATGAAAAGAGGAACAATGGTAGAAGAAAACGGCGATGTGTATTTAATCGATATTCCAACAAATCAGATGATTATACCCGGAAAAATATCCGAAATAGCGGGTAAAATAGCATATAAAGCAATTTTAATTTCTTACTCTGTTATTATGGAATATCACATGGCTGATGCTGTTGTTACCGCTCCTATTAATAAATATTCCATGAATATGTCCGGACATCATTTTGCAGGTCATACCGAGTTGTATAGTGACCTTTCCGGGAAAAAAGTAGCAATGATGATGGTTCATAACAATTTTAGAGTTGCTCTTGCCACAAATCATGTGGCTGTTAAGGATATTAGTGCGAAATTAAGCCCGAAATTGATTTTTAACAAATTGAAAATCATAGATGATGCACTGAAAAACCTATTTAATATAGAGTTTCCTAAAATTGCCGTAACCGGTCTAAATCCTCACTGTGGGGATAACGGGCTATTCGGGAATGAAGAGAAGATGAAAATTGTTCCGGGTATAACATTGGCAAAAGAATACGAAATTGATGTTGAGGGACCTTTCTCGGCTGATTCTTTATTCCTGAAACGTGATCAATACGATGCCATTCTTGCCATGTATCATGATCAGGCACTAGTCCCATTTAAATTGCTTTCCTTTAACAAAGGGGTCAATGTTACATTGGGATTACCCATTATAAGAACTTCTCCTGATCACGGCACCGCCTTTGATATAGCGGGGAAAGGGGTTGCAGACCCCGAAAGTATGATTCAAGCTATTTTGATTGCAAGAGAGATGTTGTTGAATTCGCGTGGCGAGATTTAATCTTAATTGTTTAATATCTAATATAAAAAAAGGGGCTTTAAAAGCCCCTTTTTTATATTATCTTTTTTATCTCCGAAACAAAATAATCCATTTCGTCTTTCGTTTTTGTTTCCGTAACAGCAATAAGGAGCATTTTTGCCCATTCTTTTCTAAATTTCCCGAGGTTTATACCGGCAAAAATTCCGCGATTTTCTAATTTATTAATTATAGTTTTAGCTTCTATCGGTAATTTTATTACAAACTCTTTAAAGAACGGTGTATTTGGAAAAGCCGCTTCGATTCCGTTTACGGAAAGAAGTTTGTCAAAAAGATAATGACTGTTTTTTGTGCTCGTTTCGGCAACGGCTTTTAATCCCTCCTCACCAACTAATTCAAGATATATAGCCGCCCTTGTCATACATAATCCTTCGTTGGAACAGATATTTGAAGTGGCTCGATCTCTTTTTATATGCTGTTCTCTGGTTTGTAAGGTCATTACATATCCCGTATTGCCGTTAGCATCTTTTGTTGCTCCTACGATTCTACCCGGCACCTGGCGGATAAATTTTCTTTTTGTGGAAAAAAGCCCGAGTAAAGGTCCTCCGAATGATTGAGGATTACCGAGAGCTTGCCCCTCTCCCACCGCTATATCTGCGTTGTATTCTCCCGGTGTTTTTAGAATGGCGAGAGAAATCGGGTCATATGCGGCAATAAAAAGAGTATCTTTTTCATGTACAGTTTCGCTCAGTTTTTCCATATTTTCGATAATGCCGAAAAAATTAGGATTCTGAGCGATAACAGCAGCGGTTTCATTGTCAATCAAAGAAACAATAGCATCAATGTCGGTTTTTCCGTCTTTGGATGGAGCTATTCTGATAGGAATATTGAGACCGTGAGAATATGTTTTAACTACTTCAATGTAAAGAGGATTGACGGTCTCGCTGATAACGATATTGTGTTTACCGTTTATTACTCTTGCCATGTGAGCAGCTTCAGCCATAGCAGTTGCGCCATCATACATTGAGTCATTTGTAACTTCCATACCGGTGAGCCTGTTTATTAAAGTCTGATATTCATACATCACGATCAATGTTCCCTGGCTGACTTCCGCTTGATATGGAGTATATGCTGTGTAAAACTCCGATCGCGATGCGATTTGATCAACAGCCGCCGGTACATAATGATCGTAGATACCACCACCTAGAAATGAGATATTATCGTCACTGTTTTTGTTTTTTGTGGCTGTATTATAAAGGTGTTTCCATACTTCAGGTTCGCTTAATGCTTTGCCGATGTTAAATTTATTCCCGGTTCTAAGCTCCTCGGGAATTGAATCGAGAAGATCTTCGAATTTTTCTACACCGATCTTCTCAAGCATTTCCTTAATGTCATTTTCATTATTCTGGATAAATGGCATGTTAGTGTTCCTCTTGAACAAATTTTTCGTATTCCTCAGCTGATAAAAGAGAATTTGCTTCATCAGGGTTGCTCATTTTAACTTTGATAATCCATCCGGCACCGTAGGGATCGTTATTAATCGTTTCAGGAGCGTTTACGAGTTCTTCGTTGTCTTCAACGATTTCACCACTCACTGCAGCGACCAAATCGGATACCGCTTTTACAGCTTCAATAGTGCCAAATGCTT
>QNBC01000134.1 GCA_003641665.1 candidate division TA06 bacterium | reverse complement strand
CGAAACAAGTTTAGTATAACTATTTTTTTGAAATCATTCCGTAGTTTGAAAATTACCGAAATAATCTTATAGAACAGGCAATAAGTATGCCTATATTACCTGTCTTGCAAATTTCATTTTATAACAAACATGACAATTTTTAAATAAATGGCAAAATTATATGAATTATAAGCATTTATTATATTAACTAACATTATTACAGAGCTTACATATATGCAAATTGTGCTAATATTTGCCCTTGACATCCCTCTATTTACTTTTATAATGAAGATAACATTTTTCAAAAGGAGGTATTTCAATGAAGAAAGGCTTTTCCGGCGCCTTGTTTTTTCTAATCCTTATTTCTTTTACATTTATCATTCTTAGTGCAGGAGAATTGACCTATGTTATAAATTCACCTGTTATCAAGTTTGGCGTAAGTAACAATTATACTACGCTTTCAGCCGATAATTTTAAGAATTTAACCATTCCGGGTAATCCATCAGTACTTTATAAACCAATCTGTTTTCTTCTCCCTCCCACAGCCGTTGTGGATAGAATTTGGATTGATAATGTTAAAACGACGGAATCTGCAATTTATGGAAAGATATATCCTGCACAAAAACCTATTCCATTAATGCAGAAAACTCCAATTAAATTTACAGAACCGGTAAAATCGATCTATGAGAGTGATAAAGAATTTCCAGGTTATCTTATAAAGAAAATAGGCTTGTCTCATCTCGGTAGTTTCAAAATATTGCAGGTTAATGTTTATCCTGTGCAATATATACCTTCGGAAAATAGAATAATGAATAATTCATTCATACTTCATATTTCGTATTCAGAAGGTAAATCAGCAATTAAACCCATATCTGCCCTACAATTTGAAAATACTAAAAAAATTGCAAATTCTCTCGTTGTCAATCCTGAAATGATATCAAGATATGAAACAACGGTGAGGAGGTAATAATGAAAAAACTTTATCTCTTAATATTTGCCATATTGTTAGGGATATCATTTTCCTTTGCCAGCGGTATTGTGGTAAGATCCACACCAATACCCAGAGTGCCACTAACAAAAATCACACCGTTGAAAGCAAATCTGGGAATAATCGCTAAAAAAGTAGAAGCACAAAGAATTAGAAATGAAACTGTGATTATAAAAAAGGTTAAAAATAGCAACAAGACAGCAACATTAAGAGAATATGGCGGACCGATAAAATCCACATTTACCCCCTCCTCAAGAGTGGTAACAGACACTCTCTTTTACTGGGATCCGAATGCCGCTGATTATTTTTATCACAGTCAACCGGATAGCTACGATGATAATAATTACGGAGTTAGATTTACACCTACACATTCCGGGACATTGAATTCGGCAGGATTTTATTTTTATAATCTGTACGGTAGCGGAGATGTAACTGTTCACGTATGGGACGATAACGGCGGTTATCCGGGTACTGAGCTCGGTTCAGTCACGATCAATACTTCCAACATTAATACAACCGGTTCTGAAACTGTCGTTGATCTATCCTCCTTGGGTATTTCGGTAAACACTTCTTCCGATTTTTATATAACTTATTCATTGGGAAGCGGTATCGACACATTGGGACTCATTTTTGACACTGTAGGAACAGCTCCTTCGAGATGTTACGATTATTATCCCTCAAACGGTTGGGAAACTTCAGATTGGATTCATTCAAACATTACATGGCTAATAAATGCCTATGTCGATGAAAGTAGTACATCTCTTCCCAATCTGGCACCTTATCAACCGACAGGATGGTCATCTTCTCTCGTATGTGCTGTTGACTCGTTACACGACACAACGGCAACTACGAGTGATACTCTTAATGCAGGTGACACATCTTATGTGAGTATGGCATTTGCCAATTACGGAACAGGTGATGTAACGGATACATGTTATTTTTATCTCTATGTTGACGGAACTTATACAAAGGGTTGGTATGTTACATCATTACAGAGTAATTATTATGTACCTATAAAACATGCGAAGATCCTTGTCTCTTCCGCCGGTTCTCATACACTTTCAGACACAGCTGATGCTACTCACAGGATAACAGAAAGTGACGAAACGGACAACGGGACAAGCGAGAATTACTATTGGAAAGGCTCCGTTACAGGTAAAAACCTTACTCCTTACACACCGAGCGGATGGGATGCGCCCGTTGTCGTTTCTTCCGTAACGGGCACGCATACAAACGGACCGAATTATTTTTCCGATTCGACATCTTATATTGATTGGGCTGTTAAGAATACGGGAACTGAGGATATAATTAACACATTCTATGTTTATCTCTACATTGATGGAAGCCCGATAAATGGATGGCAAATCAACGGATTAAAAGCAGATTCGATGGCTTCTGTAATCGATTATAACTATCAATTTTCAGAAGGTTCTCACACCATAGGAATATTTGCCGATTCTACAAATACAGTATCGGAAACAGATGAAAATGATAACAAATATTCCCATAGCTTTACATTTACAGCAGGCGGAGGTACAGGATATACGGGTAATGCCGAATACATAATTATTACGGATCCTTCATTTGTCGATGCTTTTCAACCTCTCGCATGGTGGAAAACCAAAAAAGGAATTCCAACGAAAATCGTTACGACGGATTCCATTTACAGTAATTTTACAGGTTACGACAATGCGGAAAAAATCAGAAACTTCATAAAAGCCGCCAGGGATTCGGGAGCAATGTATATACTTCTCGGCGGGCAGTGTGACTATGAAAACGGGCAAGAGTATGTTGCAAGAAGAAATGCATACTGTATGAGTGCAGGTGCGGGATACTATAATGATGAAGACACAATAATAACCGACTTGTATTTTGCTGATCTCGATGGTACATGGGATGGTAATGGGAATCACACCTATGGAGAAACAGGCGATAATGTTGATATGTATCCTGATGTTTATGTTGGAAGGGCTCCGGTAAGAAATGTATATCAAGTGCAAAATTTTGTGAATAAGATATTACAATATGAGAAAAATCCCAATACTTCATCTTCCTACTTAAAAGCGAGTTTCCATCCGCAAGGAAATTTATGGAATACAAACTCAGGATATTCAATGCCCGATACAATGACTAAATTCGATCCCACGTCATGGAGTGCAACAATCTTCAGAGAAAATGATGGTCAGATTTCAAGAACAGCAGTAAGAAATGAGTTTAATGTTGGGTATAATTTAGTCCACTTTGTGGGGCATGGAAATGAATCAGGTGTTTATTATAATAACGGTACTACAACTATGTTAAATAACGATGATGCAGATAATCTTTCAAATGGATTGGACAAATTAAGCATCGTTACTTCTATAGCATGTTTTTCAGGTGCAATGGATGAAGTTTCAGGTGGTGATTGCTTTGCAGAGCACCTTGTCAATGCTACAAATGGAGGTGCAGTTGCCTCATTATTGAATTCAAGATACGGATGGGGATATAGTAGTCCAGAGGGGGCATTAGGCCCATCTGGAGAACAAAGTAAGTATTTCTTTAAAGCAATACACCAAAACAACATTTACATACTCGGTCAAGCCTGGGCTGAAATGCAGAGTTCCATGGTCCCGGATGCCGGAAGTGATACATACTTTAGATGGTGTTTATATGAAAGGAATTTACTTGGCGATCCTTCTATGGAAATTTGGACTGATGTGCCATCTAATTTCAATGTGACTGTCTTACCCGAATCTATCCCTACCGGTTCTAATGACACAATATCAATAACCGTAAATGACGGTTCAAAGGCTCCTGTCGATAATGCCGTGGTCACAATAGCCAATAAAAGTCTTACCATTTACGATACAACCCATTCGACCAACGGAAGCGCTTCAGCCGTGGTGTCCCCGAACTCAAGCAGTGATACAATTTTCATAACGGTTACAAAACATAACTACTTACCGTATGAAACATTTATTACAACATACGACGGGGCGGGTGGAATAGTAGAAAGGGTAAACGGTATCAGAAGCAAGTCAGATAGGATTCTAAGCAAAAAGAACGGATTCAAGGTTGAACTTGCGAGCAGTATCAACGGACAGATTAATATTGAAATAATCGGATTGAATGGCAGAGTTGTAAGAAGCGTTAATAAAAATGCAACAAGCAACAGTTTATTCGTCTCCAATAAGAATTTACCTACGGGAATATACTTTATCAGATTGCACAACAAAACAATAAACAAAACATTCAAGGTTAGTGTAATCAGATAGGTTTATGCTCTAACTCTTTAGGCGGGATATATTTCATATCCCGCCTTTTTTGATTTTGTCATGCCGAACTTGTTTCAGAATCTCCCCCAAGATG
>QNBC01000133.1 GCA_003641665.1 candidate division TA06 bacterium | reverse complement strand
TTCATATCAATGGCATCTTGTGGACAGTGCCCAATACATACACCGCACCCTTTACAAACAGCGGCATTTATTACAGCTTTCCCATTCTCCATTTTTATCGCTCCATAAGGACACGAAGATATACATAGCTCGCAACCATCACATTTTTCACTGTTAACAAAAGCATACATCGGATCAAAGAAATATTTTCCCTGATTCATAAGAGCTATTGCTCTTGCCGCAGCTCCGCTCGCCTGAGCAACCGTATCGGGAATGTCCTTGGGACCTTGAGCTGTTCCCGCTAAAAAAACACCGGGGACAAGTGTATCGACCGGCCTGAATTTCGGGTGAGCTTCCTGAATAAAGTTATCGGAACTTTTGGCAAGTTTAAGCATATTTACTATTTTATCCGTTGCTGCATTAGGACCTACACCGACGGACAATGATACGGTATCGAACTCTCCCTGTATCATCTGTCTATTCAAAGTGTCTTCGGCTTTTACAATAACCTTGCCATTATCCGGATTCTCCATAAGTTCGGCAACTTTACCCCTTATGAATTTTACTCCGAGTTCCTGAGCTCGATTATAGTACTCTTCGTATGATTTCCCGAATGCTCTAATATCGATATAGAAAATATAAACGTCTCTCGAAGGATCCATCTTTTTCACGAGACTCGCCTGTTTTATGGCATACATACAACATATCCTCGAACAGTAAGGTCTCCCTATCTGTTTATCCCTCGATCCGATACACTGTATAAAAGCGACCTTCTTACCAAGTTGTTTAAGTTCTACTCCCTCCGCTGCTTTAACAATAATTCTTTCCATTTGAAGACCGTTTATTACGTTTTTAAGTTTTCCAAAACCATATTCCGGTTTTTCCCGTGCATCGAATATATCAAATCCCGTAGCTACGATAATTGTATCCACGGTTATATCTTCGTACTTCGGTTTCATATCGAAATCAATTGCATCCTGGGGACACACCTTCTGACACAAACCGCAGGCATTACCTCCGTATTGCAAACGCAAACAGGGACTTTCCTCAATGTAATATTTAAACGGTACGGCGTAATCGAACTGAATGTGAATCGCCTTTGTCTGACTCAACCCTTCGTTAAATTTATCTTCTATTTTAACAGGACATTTTTCTTCACAGAGTCCGCATGCCACACATTTGTCTTCATAAACATATCTCGGTTTTCTCTTTATTTTTACCTTAAAATTACCGAGAAATCCGTTGATACTCTCAATTTCCGAATATGTTTTCAAATCGATATTCGGGTGATCTCCCACAGCCGCCATTTTAGGGCTCAGTATGCATGTTGCACAATCTTCCGTGGGAAATGTTCTCGAAAGTTGTGCCATCTTCCCACCTATACTCGGCTCTTTTTCCACAAGCGTTACTTTGAATCCGGCATCGGCAAGATCGAGGGAAGCCTGAATCCCCGCAATACCACCACCTATAACGAGGACTCGATTGCCGATTTCGATCTCTCCTTTCTGTAAAGGCTCGTCTCTTCTCGCTTTTTCTATTGCCATTTTAGTAAGTTCAATGGATTTTTCCGTAGCCTTCTCATGTTCGTTAAAATGCGGCCAGGCAGCTTGTTCCCTTATATTCGCCATTTCCAGGACATAAGGACTAAGACCGGCTTTTTCCAATGTTTTCATAAAAGTAGGTCCTTGAAACTGCGGAGAACATGCCGCGATAACAACCTTATCAAGATTGTTTTTCTTGGCATCGTTTATCACCATTTGCTGCCCCAATTCCGAGCACATATGTGGATAATCCTTTGAAAGGACAACATCCCCGATTTTCGAAGCTTCTTCGGCAACCTTCTTGACATCAACGACTTCGGAAATGTTGCCACCGCAGTGACATACGTAAACTCCAATCCTCTGTTTGTTCTTCTTTTCATCCATAAATATTACTCCCTTATTTGATAAAACGATATTGTATATTTAAACTGACTTTGCTTTCATATTCGGGAAAAAAAATTATCATCAAAGAAAACACATAATTATTCAATCGGGATATAGTTTGATGAAAAACTTTATATCCCATGGATCAAATTTTCCCTCTCTTAATAAATTGCTCAACACCTTCCTTATACATATCATTACCATACATATCGTTTGCAACTATACAGGGAAAATCCTTGACCACAAGTTTTCTTACCGCTTCCGTTCCGAGATCTTCGTATGCAATTACCTCCGCACTTACTACGGATAGAGCGATAAGTGCGGCAGCACCGCCGGTTGCTGCAAAATAAACGGCTTTGTTCCTTACCATTGCATCTATGACCTCTTTACTCCGCGGGCCCTTGCCGATCATTCCCTTTAAACCATTATCCAGCAAAACGGGGGCATAGGGATCCATACGATAACTCGTGGTAGGTCCCGCTGAACCAATGGGATAACCGGGTTTTGCAGGAGCCGGTCCTACATAGTAAATAACAGCCCCTTTAATATCAAACGGCAATTCTTTTCCATCTTTAATCAAATCCACCAACCTCTTGTGAGCAGCATCCCTTGCCGTATATATAACTCCGCTCAAATAAACCGTATCGCCTATCTTTAACTTTTCGATATCTTCATCTTTTAACGGTGTTTCCAATCTGTATTCTGCCATTTCTACCTCCTAAAGAATAATCTCTTTATGTCTTGTTGCATGACAGTTTAAATTAACCGCAACCGGCATAGAGGCTATATGACAGGGCATATATTCTATAAATACTTCAAGTGCCGTTGTTTTACCACCCAATCCCATAGGACCTATACCAAGCGCATTTATTCTATTCAATAACTCTTTCTCGATTTCCGCATACTCAGGATCACTATTCCTTTCACCTATATTCCTAAATAATGCCTTTTTGGCAAGTAGTGCGGACATTTCAAAATCCCCGCCTATGCCAACACCGACAATAACGGGAGGACAAGGATTACCTCCCGACTTTTTAACTCTTTCCACAACAAAATCCATAACCCCTTCTATCCCGTCTGCGGCTTTCATCATTTTTACTTCGCTCATATTTTCCGCGCCACCTCCTTTGGGTGCCGCAACTATCTTTACCTTTTCTCCGGGAACTATCCTCGGATAAATAATGGCAGGCGTATTGTCCTTCGTATTAACTCTGTGAATTACAGGATCATTAACAAGTGATTTCCTTAAATACCCTTCGATATATCCCTGCCTGACTCCTTCGTTGATTGCGTCTTCAAAGTCCCCCCCCACAAAATGCACATCTTGCCCTATGTCAATAAAAAACACGGCTACACCCGTATCCTGACACAAAGGCATCTTCTTCTCTCTTGAAATATCATGGTTTTTGAGTATCATCTGAAGTATACTCTTCGCAGATTGAGATGTTTCATCCTTATAAGCTTTCTCCAAAGAATCTCGAATATCCTTCGGGATATAATAGTTTGCGTCCATAACAAGTTTCTTGACCGCATTTGTCAACTCGGATACATTAATATCTCTCATAATTTCACCTCTTTGTAGTCTTTTTCCGAAAACAATTTAAAGTAAAAATTTTTAACAAAATTTTTGTTGTGATTAAATGAAATATTTAACTTAATGAAAAAAAACACCTTCTACCTCTCTCCTATTATTAAAGCAAAAAATCATGTTTTAACGGTATATAAACCAAAGCCGTTCAATCGAAACATACCAACTAACAATCCAAAAAACTCCCGTTTAAAAACTCAATAAATCCTGCCAACTTACTATGATTTATACCATTATAGCACTTTTTAATTCCGTGTCAATATTATTTTCCGCTATTCTGATTCTTGAATTAGAACTCCCGTTTTAGCTTGTATAAGCTATTATTCACCTGTTTTCCATTGAGAATATCCTCTTGGTAGCACACTGCTTAGAAATTTTTTATAAATTAAATTCACAGAGCGATTACTCGGAAGCATTCATAGCATAAGTTCACCGAATATGAAATCGGAAACAAGAGATCCTTCTTCGGTTAATTTTATAATACTACCTCTTCTCTTTAATAGTTTTCTTTCCTCAAACATCTCAAGTTTATCCCCCCTTTTTTCAATAAAATCAACTCCGAATTTACTTTTCAACTCATCCATATCAAGACCTTCATGCAATCTTAAATGCAGGAAAACAAACTCATCTATTTTATTTTCGTCTGTCAATCTTTCCTCGTATTCCAATGGTCGTTCCCCTTTTGAAATTTTATTTTCATAGATTTTCAGGTTTTTCACATTCATGTACCGCATATCTCCATTGTAACCCGATGCCGAAGGCCCGAATCCGAGATAAATACCTCCCTTCCAATAGTTTAAATTGTGAAGAGACATCTTCCCCGATTTTGAAAAATTTGAAATTTC
>QNBC01000132.1 GCA_003641665.1 candidate division TA06 bacterium | reverse complement strand
ATTGTTCATACCGAGATAGAGAAACCCGATGCCGTTAATTATTTTGACAGAAAATATTTTCGTTACGGTATGAATAAAGAGGATTTCGAGAAATATTTGGATACGATAGAAGAGCCTGATTTTATAATAATGACATCCTTTATGACCTATTGGTATCCGGGAATCGTTCAAACCGCCCGTGTGCTGAAATCTCACTTCCCTCAAGCCCCCATCATTTTGGGCGGAATTTATGCAACATTACTTACGGATCATGCGAAAAGGCTCCCGTTCATTGATTATGTAATTCCCGGGAATGATTTCAATGAAATTATAGGAAAAATATCGGAAATATTTAATGAGAATATAGATTATAAAATTAAGAGTTTTGATGATCTTCCCATTATCGATTACTCATTTTATAGTAGGCTCGATTCAATTACAACTGTAAATAGCATTGGTTGTCCGTTTAAATGCCCGTACTGTGCGGCATCGATTCTTTATAGTGAAATGTTATACAAAAGTCTGTATTATGTAGAGCGGGAATTTAACGAATTTGGCAGATTTGATATTAGAGATGTCGCATTTTATGATGATGCATTTCTTATGCACCCGCAAATCGGAGATATTTTGAAGTTGCTTGCCGATTATAAATTTCGCTTTCATTTGCCCAACGGTATCCATGCGCGATTCGTAACAAAAGATATGGCAAATCTTCTTTACTCTGCCGAATTTACGACAATAAGATTGGGATATGAGGTGTATGATTCGGATATCCAGAAGAGGTTTGGAGGTAAGGTCAATAATGATACGATAATTAAGGCGATTTCCAATCTCGAAAGTGCGGGATATGAGCCATGGAAAATAGGTGTATATGTTTTGGGTGGTCACCCTCTTATATCGGTCAAAACTCTCGAAGAGGGGATAAAATTTCTTGCGGACTTAGGAGTTAGAATTTATATATCCGAATATTCTCCCGTTCCAAAAACTCCGGAAGGTAGATTGTATTACGATGAAACAAAAGAAGATCCATTGCTTACGAATAATTCCTTGAGAAGATTTATAAAAGAGGAAGAAATCGATCAATATAAGAATTTAAAAAATTTTGTGAGAAAACATAATGGGGAAATAGCGGGTTAATTCCCCGCTATTTCCTTAAATATATCTTTTACGTTTTTCGTTTTCTTCAGTACTTCAAGAGCTTTCTTCAACTGCAAATCCGTTTTGAATGTAGCCCGATACCACCCTTTTTCACCCCACAGTATTCTTGAAATGTAGCTATTTAATGTCCCTTCTATATTTGTCTTGTTCTTATCGAGTTTTTCCATGGAAATTGAAGTATCTTCTTTGGCAACATAATGTTTAAAAGCATTCCAAACATTACTATTCATCTTGTATGTATCCTTTAATTTGTCCTTTTTCCCGGCACAGTAACTTGCGGAGAATTTGAAGTACATATTGTCCTTTGCCAGTTGGATTTCCGTGCTGGAAAGTTTACGATAAGGGATTACTACATCGGGAATTATACCGCCGGCGGAAGTGATTAATCTCGAAAGCCCTCCGATCGTTGTGAATGTATCAACAATAGTATCGCCTCTCAGTTCCTTATCTATGCACCTCCCCGAAGGGGTATAATAACGTGCTGTAGTCAGTTTTAGAGCTTCTTTCGGTCCCAGCGGGAAAACGGTTTGAACGGAGCCTTTTCCATATGTCGTATCACCTATGATTAGTCCTCTGTCCCAATCTTGGATTGCACCGCTTACTATCTCCGATGCGCTCGCGCTTCCTCTGTCAACAAGAACGGTCATAGGGATATCCGTATAAGTTTTGAAATTTATCGTTCTGTAAACTTTGTCTATACCGCTCATTCTACCTCTTGTCGATACAACCGTCGAATTTCTCGGAAGGAAATAACCTGCCACCTTCTGGGCTTCGGTTATAAGTCCCCCGGGATTAAAACGTAAATCGAGGATTATTCCCTTAGTTGTGCCGTTCACGAGGCTGTCAAGGGCTTTCCCCACCTCGGGAGATGCCGTTTGGCTGAAATTTGTAAGTCTTATGTAAACATAGTGAGAATCCAGAGTTGTTGCGTAGGGGACACTTCTAACTTTAATGTAATCTCTAACAATTGTATAGTTAATGGGATCTTTTATTCCCACTCTTTGTATCGTAATATGAACTTTGGTGCCCGGAATACCACGCAATTTCGATACGATAGATTCCAGTGATTTATTATGTGTATCTTCATTTTCGATTTTAGTGATTTTATCCCCTGCAATAATTCCTAATTTGTAAGCAGGAGTTCCTTCAATGGGGGCTATGACTACGGGATATCCGTCACTTGTGCTAATTTGAATTCCGATGCCCCCGAATTTTCCTTGTGTCATTATCATAAGATCATTATATAGATTTTTGTCCATGTAAATAGAATGAGGATCCAGTGATTTTAACATTCCCCTTATTGCCGATGTAATTAAAGAGTCGGAATTCTCTTCAAAAACATAGTTGTTCTTTACGATTGAAAATATGCGAGAGAATTTTCCCAATTGCTGTATGGTATTATCGCTCGAGGCACTACGTCCCTCTGCATTTAGGTAATATGTCATACCCGTACCTGCAACAAATGATGCTAATATAAATAAAGATATTGCTAAAATTATCTGTTTCCTATTCATTTAATACTCCATTGCTTACAATAAAATCATTTACCTTTTCTTTAATTTGTTCGAAGATAGTTTCAATGTCTGCCATTCCGTCGATTATTACGAATCTCTTTTCATTTTCTCTTGCGAGTTGAAGATACTCACTCCTTACCCTCTTATGAAATTCGATATCTTCTCTCTCTATTCTGTCAAACTGTTCGAGTCTTTTCAATGCGACTTGAGGTGGTACGTCTATCAAAAATGTTATATCCGGAATTATTCCGGATGTGGCAAAGTCATTCATCTCCTTGATTTTTACCTTGGGAACCCCTCGTCCTTCACCTTGATAAGCCATAGTGGAATCATGATATCGATCGCTTATAACAATTTTATTTTCTTTTAGTGCCGGTTTTATAACCTCAAACACATGTTGAGCTCTTGATGCAAAGTAGAGAAAAAGTTCGGTCAGGGCACACATCCCGAGATTGTCTTTGTCCAAAAGAATTTGTCGTATACGTTCCGAAATATCCGTCCCTCCCGGTTCGTGTGTCAAAACAACCGGGAACCCCTCTGCTTTTAGATACTCGTACAATTTTTTAGCCTGGGTACTTTTACCCGAGGCTTCTCCACCCTCGAAAGAGATGAAGAAGCCTCTTGATAATAACTTCATTTAGTTTTTATCTTTTTTGTTTCCTACTTTGTATTTCTTGATATAATCTTCGGTTTTCTGTTTACAAACGGAATCTGTAAACTGCACCGGAGGTGATTTGAAGAAATAGCTTGAAGGTTCGATTATCGGACCGGCTAACTTGTTGTCGAGAGCCAATTTGGCACAACGAACTGCATCGATTATAACACCGGCAGAGTTTGGTGAATCCCAAACTTCGAGTTTCGTTTCGAGATTTAGAGGAACATTACCGAAAGTCGTTCCTTCCATTCTGATATAAGCCCATTTTCTGTCGAGTAACCAGGGTACGTAGTCAGAGGGACCGATATGAATATTGTCCTCGCCTATATCATAAGGGAGTTGTGATTTAACGGCATTTGTCTTTGAAATCTTCTTTGATTCCAGCCTTTCCCTTTCGAGCATATTCAGGAAGTCCGTATTGCCTCCGACATTCAACTGATAGGTTCTGTCGAGTTTCACGCCTCTGTCGATAAACAAGTTAGTAAGTACTCTGTGAACGATTGTTGCTCCGACCTGTGATTTAATATCGTCACCTAAAACGGGAAGTCCCCTCTTTCTGAAACGTTCTCCCCAATAGGGCGATGTCGCGATAAAAACAGGGATAGCGTTAACTAAAGCAACACCTGCATCGAGAATTTGTTCTACGTACCATTTTGTTGCTTCTTCGCTTCCAACGGGAAGATAGTTGACAACAACATCGGTTTTTGTCTCTTTCAAGAGACGAGCGATATCGGCTGTTGTTCCGGGAGCTTTCTCAATGACTTTTGATAGGTACTTGCCTATGCCGTCATGAGTCATTCCGCGAACAACTTCGACATTAAGTTTTGGTACGTCAGTGAATTTCCAGGTGTTGTTAGGATCTGCAAAAATAGCTTCGGACAGATCTTTTCCGACCTTTGTTTTGTTAATGTCACATGCAAATGAGAATTCGATATCATTGATATGATATCCTCCGAGGTTAACGTGCATAAGTCCGGGAATTCTGTCTTTTACATCTGCGTTTCTGTAAAAGTAGACGCCCTGAACAAATGATGATGCACAGTTTCCTACTCCTATAATTCCAACTCTTACTTTACCCATAGTGCCTCCTATGATTTGATACTTT
>QNBC01000131.1 GCA_003641665.1 candidate division TA06 bacterium | reverse complement strand
GTGTTATGTAAATAGTGATGATGTACGTACAAGCAATTCAAAACTTGGTATTTTATTTGAAGATGAACCCCCAAGTTTCGATTCTAGGATAAAACCAGTAAAAAATACAAAACACACTCAAGGTCAGATAACTGACGAAATTCAAAAGCCGCTTGGCTCCATTCCAGAGCCAGTAATAATTATTGGCAGTAAAGGTTCTGGAAAAACTACATTTATCAAATACTTTACTGAAATAACACTTGACAAAAAAATAATACAAGTAATAATAAAGATTTAAATTTAAAAAAAACAATTATATTTGATATTAATTCGATTTTAAAGTTAATAAGCAATATTAACAAAGCCGAGTTGCATAGATTTAAAATAAATTTTAGGCAATTACCGACAAGTGTATATTTACACTCTGACGAACACCTATCTTTGATAAAAACAATAATGACTATGTTATAACTGGATTTCTTTTTAAGGAGACTATATGAAGAAATTATATGAAAATATTAAATCCGGGAAGATTGAGATAGTGGAAAATCCTGATCCGTTATGTAAACCGGACGGGATTTTGGTTAAAACTCTGTATTCCGCTATTAGTGCCGGAACGGAGAAGTGGGTTGTGGAATTCGGCAAGGGAAGCTATTTAAAGAAAGCCAGGGAGAAACCGAAAGAGGTCGCTCGTGTTATAGATAAAATAAAAAAGGAAGGATTGATAAATACATACAAACAGGTTATGAACAAACTCGACGAACCTTTTCCTCTCGGTTATTCCTGTTCAGGAGAGGTGATTGAAGTCGGTAAAAATGTAACGAATTTTCAAGTTGGAGATTATGTCGCATGTTTCGGGGGAGGATATGCTTCGCACAGTGAGATTAACTATATTCCCAAAAATCTTGCAGTAAAAATAAATAATGAAAAGTTTCTAAAAGAAGCCTCTCTCGGAGCTATCGCCGGAATAGCAGTAGAAGGTATAAAGGTAGCTGATATAGGTATCGGGGAAAATATTGCAGTAATAGGACTCGGTCTTCTCGGTCAAATTGCCGTTCAGATACTAAAAGCGGGCGGTTGTAAAGTTGTAGGTATAGAACCCGATGACTTTAGAAGAGAAATTGCGAAAGAGAGTGGTTGTGATCTTGTACTGTCTCCAAAGGATGGAATTAAATCAATACTTGATTTTACAGGTGGAGACGGTGTGGACAAAGTTCTGATAACCGCCGCAACAAAATCAAATGAACCGATAAAACAGGCAGGAGAGATAGTCAGAGATAAAGGAATAGTATCGGCGGTCGGACTTGTTAATCTCGATATTCCGAGAGATATTTATTATAAAAAAGAGCTATCGGTAGTTGTTTCCCGTTCCTATGGTGCCGGTCGTTACGATTCGACATATGAAGAGAAAGGAATTGATTATCCCATTGGATACGCAAGATGGACCGAGAACAGAAATGTGAAAATGTTTTTAAATCTATTAGAATCAGGTAAACTATCGATAGATAAAATTATAACCCACGTATTCGATTTTGCAGATGCTAAAGATGCATATGATTTGATAACAAACAAAAAGAGGAAAGAGAACTTTATTTCAATAATTCTCGAGTATAAAGACAATATTAAAAATCCTAACAAAGAGAAATATAGTGTCGTTGTGTTATCACGAAGAGCCGTAGCTAACGTTGATAATGTCAGGGTAGGGTTGATTGGTGCCGGGAATTTTGTCAGTGCGACAATGCTTCCGCATTTATCTCGCATTGATAAGTATAAATTTGTAGGGATTGCATCTTCTTCCGGGAGTAGATCAACTCATCTTGCAAAAAAATATGGATTTAAGTATTCGACTACGGATTACAGGGAATTGATTAAAGATGACAATATAAATCTCATAATTGTTGCCACAAATCACAATACGCATGCGAAATTTGTTTCGGAAGCTTTATTAGAAGGTAAGGATGTTTATTGTGAAAAACCGCTTTCTATAACTCGAGAAGGATTGAATAAGGTTAAAGATGCTTTGGACAAATCGGGAAAGAGACTAATCGTAGGTTTCAATAGACGTTTTTCACCTGCAGCTTTCAGGACCAAAGAAATTCTTAAAAACAGACAAAGTCCCATTGTAATGAACTACATAATGAATGCTGGTTATATTCCTCCCGAGCATTGGGTAAATGATAAGAATGTCGGAGGAGGAAGAATTATCGGAGAGGCATGTCATATTGTTGATTTGTTTAGGTATTTTGTCGGTACAAGAGTTAAGGATTTTATTATTAAGCCGATTGATGAGATGACCAAAGATGCTCCTGGTAGTGCTAATGCTAATATCCTGATTAAATATGAGGACGGTAGCATAGGAAATATAACATATACATCATTGGGGGATAAGACATACCCCAAAGAAAAATGTTTTGTTTTTTCCGGACAGATAGTGATAGAAATAGATGATTATAGAAATATGAAAATATGTTCGGACAATAAATGTCATATGATTAAGTTCGGTGGGATGCAGAAGGGTTTCAAAGAAGAATATGAGGCTATTGCCGATGCAATAGTTAACGGGAAAGATTTTCCGATTCCGATTGAGGAGATTCTGGAAACGAGTGGAGTTTTACTGCAAGAGGAGAAGGATTCAAGTGGTGATTGAGATTCCGAAACAAGCTCGGAATGACAGGATCGTTGTTAAGGATGACAGCACTTTTGTTCGGAAAGACAATGTTGCGGGGCGGAACGAGATTCTTTCCTGTCACCCTGAATTTATTTCAGGGTCTCTACGAAAAAGGAGTGAAAGATGCTGAAACAAGTTCAGCATGACAACAATATGGTTCAGAATCACAATAATGTAGTTCCGTATGACAAGATTGCTGTTCGGAATGAGATAAAAAGGGATATGAATAATGGGTAAGATCGGTTATTTGAAGAGGATAATAGCCGCATATGTTTTAAAAAAGAACAGTCAATTGACATTTTGGCATGGAGTTCCTGAAATAAATGAAAATGCTAATTATGATAAATTGGGTGAGTTTTATCAAAAATTTTCTTACAAAGCGGATTATCCCGGACCTTTTGATGAAAATGGGGTTATAATCCTCGATTATCACGGTAATGTGGGAAAGCAAAAATACCATATAGCCATAGCTCAATATGGTCTTGCCTGTTATAACAGGTGGAAAGAAACCGGAGATAAAATTTGGTTCGAAAAATTTATGAATCAGGTAAAGTGGCACGAAGAGAATATAAAACAAAATGAAAAAGGAATATGGCTTTGGTATGCCGATTTCGATTGGGATTATCACGGAATACTTAAAGCCCCATGGGCATCGGGGCTTGCACAAGGTGCGGGAATGTCTTTGGTTTCCCGGGCTTACAAGGAAACCGGTAATAAGAAATATTTACAGTTGTGTGAGCGCGTATTTAAATCCATGATTACAAGCATTGAAGATGGGGGAGTTATGAATAAAATTTCGGATGGAGTTTGGATTGAAGAGACATTAAGTCCTGCTTGTCATATATTAAACGGCTTTATGTGGGCTCTTATGGGAGTGTGGGACTACTATCTTATAACAAAAGATGAAACAGTTAAATTGTGGTTTAATAAATTCATTGAAACTTTGGATAAAAATTTAAATAAATTTGATACCGGATTTTGGTCTCTTTATGAGCTTTCAGACACAAAGATGAAGATGTTAGCGTCATATTTTTATCATTCCCTTCATATTGTTCAATTGAAAATATTATATAATATTTCAAACAATAGAAACTTTTTAAGATATGCAAAAAAATGGGAAAAATACAGAAACAATTTATTATATAGAAAAATGGCTTTTATTTACAAGTCTATTTTTAAACTGGTCTATTTTTAGTTATGGAATATCATGTTTAATAAGAGAAAAACGATATTTATATTTAACCAATTTGCCATATCTCCGGATATGCCGGGGGGAACGAGACATTATGATTTCGGACGCGAACTTGTAAAGAAGGGATATGATGTTTATATTTTCGCAAGTGATTTTTCATATCAAAAATTACAATATATGAAACTGAAAGAGGGAGAAGAATATTCATTGGAAAATGTAAACGGAGTAAAATTCGTATGGATGAGAACCGTACCTTATAAAAAAAACAACTACAAGAGAATATTGAATCAAATTTCATTTTCCATAAACGCCGTAAGAGTAGCAAAGGCTCTGCCTGTTAAACCGGATATTGTAATTGGCTCTTCTCCTACTCTTTTCACAGCTCTGTTTTCCCTCAATTATGCGAATAAGATTAAAGCTAACTTTATTGTGGAAATAAGGGATTTATGGCCGGAATCATTATACGGTCTTAATCCGAAGTTGAAATATCACCCGTATACGCTTGTGTTGAAAATCATAAGTCGTTTCGTTTATAGGAAGAGCAAGAAAATTATCGTTTTTACGAAGGGGAACAAGAAATACATTTCGGAATTTACAAACGCTAAGATAATGTATATACCGAACGGTGTGGCAAG
>QNBC01000130.1 GCA_003641665.1 candidate division TA06 bacterium | reverse complement strand
GGGTAGAGTCGAAACAGCCGAAGGGGGAACAATATTTCTCGATGAAATCGGAGATCTGTCACCCGCTTTTCAGGTAAAACTGTTGAGATTTCTGCAGGAAAGAGAATATACTCCTCTCGGATGCAACAAGACTTTCAAGGCGGATGTAAGGGTATTAAGTGCTACAAACAAAGATCTTGTAAAAATGATAGAAGAGGGGCAATTCAGGCAGGATCTATATTTTAGGATAAAGGTTGTTGAAATAAATCTTCCGCCGTTAAGAGAGAGGAAGGGAGATATACCATTACTTGTCAAACATCTTTTGTCGAAATTCAATAGAACAAAAGGCAAAAGGATATCAAAATTATCCGATAAGGCAATGGAACTTTTGATGAGATACGATTATCCCGGGAACATAAGAGAACTGGAGAATATAATTGAGTATTCGTTTGTTATATGCAAAGATATTATTACACCCCAATGTCTACCTTCTTATTTAAATAAGAAATACTCGAGGACAACGGATGGTTTCTCAACTTTAAATTTGAAGATTGTTGAAGAAGAATTGATTGAAAAAGCGTTAAAGTTATGTGATGGAAATAAATCCAAAGCCGCAAAAATGTTGGGAATTTCAAGGGTTAGTCTCTGGAAAAAATTGAAAAATAAACAATGATTATTTAAAATAAAAGGGGCATGAATTTCATGCCCCTTTTGTATATATCGATTAGTGAATTAAACCGAGCCAGTCATGTAGTAAGAACTGAGCTCTGTCTATAAATAATGAAATACGAGCCATAACCGTGTAACCGAATGATGCACCGAAGGCTATCATTATGTACCAAATGCCGAGATTTGCCACTTTGCCTATAACGCCTTTGTGTGGTGTAGAGAAGTAAAAGTAGATTAGGGTGGCGATAACTCCAATAAAAATTATAATAGCATTGACAAGTAATAGAATATTACCGCCGAACCATGGAATTGCAATTGTATTCTTAACATGCTCGACTATTGAAGTTTCAAATTGCAGAGGTATTGCAACACCGGCACCCCAGCCGATAACAAATGAGATTGGGATTTTGCTCAGCCAACCGTGTTTCTTTGAAAATCGAGCAAACATAAACATTCCGATTAAAATCGGTATTATAATAAGAAAATTATGTTGGTCCCTTATGGGAACTACCATCTTTGCAATTACGACGTTGTACCACGTAATTGCAATTGAATAACCTATGCTAACACCGACGAGAAGGTACTCGGCAATCTTGTATACGATATTGTCTTTATACAAAAACGAGTAAATGGCAAGTGTAAGTAATGCCGCTATCCAAATCCAGATGTTTGTACTCATTATGCACTCCTTTTATTCTGTTTTCTGATTGCAAAATACGATATATTACCCAGAATTATTAAAATAATCATGATTATGTGAGCCATTGATTGCGAGTTCATTCCTATTGTTGCCATTGATCTTCCCTTCGTGTGATAGAATTTTCTAATGAGAGTCTCGTATTCTGCCGCTCCTTTCAATCCTCCCAGCATTCCCGCTACCTGTTTGGTTCTGAGATATGGGTAGTACGATGTTGCCGAAACGGCAGTTGTTCCGACACCGATCTTTTCACCGTATTTCGTATATCCGTATGTAATCCAGGCATATGGAGTGGAAGAGCCGGATATGGATATGGCTATGGGGATTTGCTCGAAATTTTTCACCCCATTTAGGCAAGAGAGTGTATCCGTTCTGTTACCATAGTAATCCGTAGCAAATGTATTTTTTATATCCTCGCCTATGGAGAGAATAACAGCCTGATATCCGGGAGCATATGGCATTACAACATAATCTCTCCCTTCGATTTTATTGTACTCTTTGGCAATATCTGATGTAATGTTTTCAGCAATACCAATGCCGGTAGGGTACAGTGACATCGTTATAACATGTAAGTTCTTCGAAAAAGCGTGCCTCAAAAGGGCAATTGCCATCGGGGTCAGTTCTCCCTGTGTTGAGGGATCGTAATCGAAAGAAATTAGTATGGGACCACTGTCCGGGGATAGCGTATCAATGTATGTGTAGAGAGCCTGTGTCGGAGGAGATATTCTTATGGGAATTGTTATGTTTACAAAAAACGGAAGTATTATTGCGACGGCCATAAGGAGATAGATCCATCTCCTGTCAAGGTCCGATATTCTAATCCAAAAATTCATTATTCACCTCCTCCGAGATATGAACGCTCTATTCCGAGTATAATTTTCATCGATGTAGCAATAGAGCCCAAACCGACACCGAGGAGGATTCCTCTTTGAGCTGCAAGGCTTACCGTGGACAAAATCCATTCCGTTATGCCGGGTAAACCTCTGTAAATAAGGGAACCTATAGGTACTCTACCGAGCATTACGATTGTAGCGGTAATTAAAAGAACGGTGGCTTCGGGGGTTCTGGCTCTAAATGACCGAAAAGCGGCAGAAGCAATGTAAAAAGCGAGTAATGAAAACATTGCGGCTTGCATGGGTAGCTGAATGTACATAAATATATCCATAAAAACGGATTTGTTATCGATTCCTCCGAATATACCTATAAGTGCAGTGATAATGAGAGCACTCAAAGTGATTATTGATAGCCACCATCCCTCTTTTCTTCTCTTGATTTTTTGATAGTTTATAATAAATATGCCACCTACACCGAGGACGAGATAAAATGCACTTATTATGATAACCCAATCTATGGATTGCTTATAAATGGCTTTTGAAACGGGATGCGGAATAAAATACTGGATTATCATCCCAATTCCAGTTAACATTACAATTATTAACGGAAGTCTTCTCTTCATTTTCTACCTCACCGTGAGTATGTTTATTAACCAGTTGGATTTAAGTAATCCTAATATCAAACCAAGCAAAAGTGTGGCAAAAATTGCAATTTTGCCGTAATCCTGAGCCTTTATACTGCTTAAAAGAGTGGGTTCTTTAGAAAGGTATGCACCGGCAGCGTAGAGCTCTTCTCCCATAATCGTATAATCGCACGAAGTGATGAAAAACGGAAGTTGATCTACGGCATCGGTTCCCGCAATCTGAATAGCTCCCGTTGAATTACCCGTTTCTGCAAGAAGAAGCGATTCAGCATAGAAATAACCGAGAAGAAGTATCGTTGCCGGTCGTTCCCTTACCATTATCCCCTGAACGGCAGCCGCATAGGCAAATTGGCTATCCGTTACAAACCAGATTTTGTTAGGGTTGAAGAGATCGGGTCTTCCTGCCTCGAGGTAAGATTCTTTAACAACCTCCTGTGTTACGGAAGCCACTATAGGGTCTTTGTTAGGGACAAGAAGATCAGTTCCGTATTCGGCGACTTTTTTTGCAACAGGACCAAGTATGTTGACCGCAGCAATAGTTGCTATATCGCTCATGGAAGAAATACCCGGAATAAACAGAATCGGTTTACCCATTTCGGTAGCTCTTCCCACAGCTTCGTCAAGTGCATCAAGTCCGGCGATCTTACGAATAAATAGCGATTTACCTTTTTTGGCGGCTCCGATGAAATAGATAAGTATGGCAAAATAACCGAGTATTAATACTAAAATCAGTGTTTTACCCGTATCAAAGAATTGAGCTTTTGCTGAAACAGGTTTTGAAATAACCATTTCGGAAAGAATCGTATCTGTTTTGATTCTTATTCCGTATTGGTATTGTACACCTCTGACAGTATTGTCATCTACATACGAGTGTTTTGATAAAGGTAATGTCTTCAACTTTTGCCAATTTGTGTCGCTCACGGTTTTGCGAAACAGTTCAAAAGTATCACCGGTACCGGTATAATTCCATTTTACCGTAATGGAAGAACCGTCATCGTTTGGTGTATCGAATGCTCTAATAGTAGCATCACCATATAGATGCGGAATGCCCAGGAGAAAAACAAAAGAGAAAAATATCAGGTATAAGATCAATTTGTAATATCTCATAAAATCTCCTTTAGTTATGATTTAAAAATTTTGCGATTATTTTCGAAATATTTTCAAGAAATTGTCTATCTTTTTCGGAGAATGCATCTGTGGTATCACTATCAATATCTATTTCTCCCCAAAATTTACCATTAATTAATATGGGAACGACGATTTCGGAGCGTGTTTCCGGACTACATGCGAGGTAATTATCTTCGTTTATTACATTAGATACGAGAATAGGTTTTAGTGTTTTTGCCGATGTCCCGCAAATCCCTACACCTACATCAATAACGGTATGTACGGTAGGTTTTCCCACAAAAGGACCAAGGTGTAATTTATTGTCTTTTAAAATATAAAATCCCACCCAATCATAGTAAGGAATCTTATCATGCAACAATCTACTGATAAATTCCATTAAAATATTTATATCATTAGTTTCAAGTGACTTGTTTTCTATTGTTTTTATCAACATTTCAAAGTTATCCATGTTACCTCCGTCAAAAAAATAATAAACAATATTTAAACTTTAATCAAGTGGATAAAACATGTGTGAGATAGACAGTCCCGCCTTCACTAAAGTTTCGGCAGACATATTAATCGGTTTAAATTGCAATACAATAAATGAGAGTTCT
>QNBC01000129.1 GCA_003641665.1 candidate division TA06 bacterium | reverse complement strand
AGTTTTCTGGTTCTATACCAGTTTAAATGCCCGGAGTCAAGTACTTCGAGCAGGAGGTGGGCAGCTATATTCCTCCCTATTACAGGCCTCTCTATTTCTATAGCTCTTCCCGGATATTGTCTATTGCTCACTCGCTCTTTCACCTCCTTTATCTTCATTAGGTGGTTAATATGTTCATACCTATCTACCGCTATCCTGAAACTTTTTCTTGACATCCCGACACAAATATATTATATTATTATAGGTGAACAAATGTATACCAAAAAGGATTAGATATGAAAACTCTCACAAAAAGACAATCGGAAATTCTACGATTTATAAGGAAATATTCAGGAATAAACGGATACCCTCCGAGCATACGGGAAATTGCGAAATATTTTTCCATTAAAAGTCCTTCGGGGGCGAAAAAGCATGTAGATGCTCTTGTAAAAAAAGGGTATTTATCGAGAAGAAAAGGAGCTCGCACAATAGGGGAGGAAAGATTTTATACGGATAGGGTAAGAATGGTTCCAGTCATAGGGAGAGTGGCTGCCGGAATTCCGATACTTGCCGTTGAAAATATCATGGGAGAAGTACCTTTGCCCGAGAGTATAACAGAGGGGAAGGAAATTTTTATACTCCGTGTTGAGGGGGAAAGTATGGTAGATGCAGGCATAAATAGTGGCGATTATCTCGTCGTGAGGCGACAGGAAATAGCAGAGCAAGGAGATATTGTAGTTGCCATTATAGACGGTGATGCCACGGTTAAACGATTTTTTAAAAAAGGAAACACCGTTGTCTTAAAACCTGAGAATAAAAATATGAATTCCATAGAGGTAAAGAGGGGGGATTTTCTCATAGCAGGAAAGGTAATTTCCGTTATCAAAATGTTGGAGAGCGGAAGAATACTTTAGGTGGTTATATATGAGAAAAGAGATAAGAGTAGGTGTCATATGCGATCCCCGAAAGGGTGTTATTCCTGTATGGTTTGTATTTATGGGAGAAAAATATAAAATAAAAGATATAACCTACAGATGGGTTGTAAGGAAAGGGGTAAATTATACGGATCATTATTCCGTTAGTGACGGAGAAAACCAATTTGAGATTGTTTATGACAGGCTAAATGCGAAATGGATGATTGAAAACATTTACAACGGTTACGATTCCATTATTCCGTAGGAATAACAAATGAAGGAAACGAAAAGAGATCGGATTATCATGCTTGTCGACATGGATGCGTTCTTCGCATCATGCGAGCAACAGGAAAAACCGTTTTTGAGAGGAAAACCTATTGCAGTAGGAGGAAAGAACATCGTAGCCGCCTGTTCATATGAAGCAAAAGCATATGGGGTAAAGTCCGGAATGAGTACGTACGAAGCGCTTGAGAAGTGTCCTTCTCTGATCGTTGTTCCCGGGGATATGGAAAAGTACGCTTCCACATCACGTGAAATAATGAAAATGTTACCCGATTATACATCTGAGATTGAGGTCTTTTCTGTGGATGAAGCTTTCCTCGATATTACGGAAACGGTTAAATTCTGGAAGAATGATCCGTTTAATTTGGCGAAAGATTTGCGAAAGAGGATTAAAGGTCGATTCGGACTCAATGCATCGGTAGGTATTTCCTACAACAAACTTATGGCGAAATTGGCATCATCCCTTGCCAAGCCGAACGGTATCAAAATGATAAGAAGAAACAATGCGAAAAACCTGCTGGAAAATTTACCGGTGGAAAAACTATCCGGAATAGGGCGTAAGCTGAAAAAGGAGCTGAATGCACTAGGCATAGTGACATGCGGAGAACTCGCTCGGTTTCCCGTTACAATCCTAAAAAAACTTTTCGGGCAGTACGGTTTACTACTTCACTATATGGCTATGGGGGAAGATAATGGCGTTGTGGAGGAAGTCGTTCCAAAAAACAGAGCCGTAGGACACAGTAAAACGATTCCCGGAGGGATCGAGGATCGCAATACAGCCCTCATCTATCTTTTCCGATTAAGTGAAATGGTGGGAAGGAGGGTACGAAAAGCCGGCATGATAGGTAAAACAGTGAGCATAACCGTACGATATGAGGATTTTTTTACATTTACAAAGCAAATGACTCTTTCTTATTATATCGAATCGGGAGAAGAGATATATAGAGTGGTAAAAGAACTTTTTATGGAGGCAGGGGGGGAGCACAAAATTAGATTGCTTGGAGTGAGCTTATCAGGGCTTGTCAAAGCATCGAGACAGATACGAATAAAGGAGAATGAAAAAGCCATAAGGTTAGATCGGGCGGTGGATGCCATAAACGATAGATACGGAGAAGATACAGTTAAACGAGCATCCTTCGAATTGATCCGTGTTCCCGTGAGGTCCATATCGAATTTCGAAAAACATCCCGATTTGGAATTATAGGAATAGGATAAAAGTTATTTAATCCCTTTCGATTAACGCGTTAAATACCGAATTTACGGCAAAGGAGGAACGATTCTTCTCCCACGAGCTTTCGGTTCCGGTGAATTATCGTAAACCTCAATTACATTATATATAACGGCAATAAACATTCTCGAAAATTTACCGTGAAAATAGCTATGAATGAGGTTTGCATATTTGATTACACTTTTCTGATAATCGTTAAGATTCGGATTTTCAGGGTGCAGGAGTTCAGGAACAGCTTTTACCTCAAAGCAAGGAATATCAAGGAATACAATGGAAACATTTGGATATGCCATTTCATTTAAAAATGTTCCTGTTTCAAAATCTTTTGTAGAGTAAAGTTCAAGGGATAGAATACGTTTTCTATCATAGTATTTATCAACATTTTTATACAAATAAACAAGAGTTTTTAATTTATAATTGAAATTGCTATCTTTTGTCTCTGTTAATAAATTGATGAGATAGTCAATTTTATCAGCTCTCGGACAGTATCCCATTCCTTTAACCGCATTATTAATTTTGAATTTACTGTCGTTGCGAGCTATTCCGAAAGATGCAACCATTCCGTTGTGTGGCCCTGCCAATCCGGGCATTTTCCCTTTTTTAATGTCTTCGATAGTTGAGATTCTCCTATCAACACTCCAATTCATAAATTTATCAGGTAATGATTTTAGCACATAATTTTGCCATTTCCCATCAATTTTTGCAGAAATTTGGTCGTTGTCAAAGACCTTGATGTTCTTTTGAATAAAATAACCGTCCTTATTCCAATAATTGACATCCGCATGTTCAAGATTCATACTATCTCCCATTAATATAGTAAATGTAAAAAGAAATATTGACAAAAACAGTGTTTTATGCATATATCCTCCTATTTTAATTATAATAACACAGTTATAGATTTCAGTCAACAAATTGATGTTGCATTTATTTATAATTTATTGTATATAAATAATAAATAAACTCTGAAAGGGGGTAATTATGAAGCGTTTAATCAAAATTAAAAGAATCGCATTGGTGGCTATTTTAGTTCCTGTAATCGGTCTGTACGCATTATCCAATAATTTCAAGAAGAGAGATATACTTGATCTTAAATGGGGAAATTCCGTAAATGAGATCGGTTTGGAGCGATTAGGTATTAATGCGATAGGACCAAGGTGTTTTTTTCTTGATGCAAACGAAAATATTTACATTCTGGATAATGGGAACAATAGAATCAGCGTGTTTTATGCTATTCGGAAAAAGGTAGACAACATAAGTTTTGAAAAAATTAAAGACGAATATGATGCGAAATTCACAGATATCACTGTTGATGATAGCGGATATGTTTACTTGCTCGGTTATTCGAATAGTATGGACAACAGCTCATTTTTGTTATTGATTATTTTTAAGCAGGGGCAAATAGTAAAAAAACAGGTTATAAAATATGATATTTTCAAAAATGTCTCGGAAGATATTCATGATCCGTCCAATTTCATCATCTATTTAATGAATGGGGCTGAAAAATTGTTTGTTAAAAATAAAAGGGTGTGGTTAAACACCGGAGATTACACCTATTATCTAGCCAATACACCTTATCTAAAGAACAATAAAACTCAATTCACACTGACGAGCATTGTACCTCACAAGAAATATTTTAAATCTTATATTACAAATAGCAGACAACTAAGAATTATTCTTAAAGAAAAGTTCGGAACGGATTGGGATTATGTAGGGAAATATAGAGATTTGTATATAATAAATACATTGAATGATACAATAGTTATAGTTGACTCTAAGGGAGTAGTAAAGAAGAAAATAGCGCTAAATCTGAAAATTAAATATTATGAAGGAAACTATATAAAATATGTTTCCGATAAATTTCTCTACTTCATGGAAAATGATGATAATGGAATTAAAATTTCATCGGTAAGTGTCGTAGAATTGTTAGGTAATTGATTCTTGACAGGTAATAACATTTGTGTTATATAATCACCAATCTTGGGGAGTCGTACAATGGCAGTACGCAAGACTCTGGATCTTGTTATCGGGGTTCGAATCCCTGCTCCCCAGCTTTTCTATTCAAGTAGGGATGAGAAGCCCTTGAAACGGAGTTTCAATTGGGGTTCGTTCACTACCTCCCATAGTTCAAAGCCAAGGAAGTACAAGTAAGCGAAGCGT
>QNBC01000128.1 GCA_003641665.1 candidate division TA06 bacterium | reverse complement strand
TCCCCCATATCTTTAACCATACATACCAAATATAATCAAAGATATGTCTCCTCGCAACTTCTATTTTAATATACGATGTTTATACCTATCTACCAATTTATACTTGCAAAATGTTCCGATTTTTAATAAAATGAATGTTGGAGAAAAAATGGAAGTATTTAGAAAAGTGCCTATTTTTAGAGATTTAAAAGACGATGAACTTTACCAGATCCTTTCTCTTGCTGAGAAAAAGACATACAAACCGGAAGAAAAGATCTTTTCCGAAGGTGATAAGGGAGATGGTTTTTATATAATACTGAAGGGAGAAGTGCGAATTAGTATGATACTTGAAGGAATAGGAGAAGAATTGCTCATGCTTCTAAGGGAAAACGATTATTTCGGAGAAATGAGTTTGATCGACGACCAACCCCGTTCCGCCAATGCAATTTCCGACAAAGATACTACCTGTATGTTTATTGAGAAAAAGAAATTCACTGACTTTATACACAGCGATATCTATATCGAAAATAAGATAATTAATGCCTTTTTAAAAGAACTATCTCATAGAATGCGAAATACCGACAAAAAAATGAAAAATATTCTTTTACTTATGAAATCGTTTTGAGATTAATGCTTGTTGGCAATATAAGCCTTATAAATACAAAATCCTATTCCCCCTAACAGAACCCCGAATCCTACAATTAACATTATCCATGCAGAAATAGGCATAATTAATCCTTTATCCTCCTCGCGCGACTTATGGAAAACACAATCGCCACAATAAAAGTGACGATTAAAATCGACATTCCAATAAGCAAAGCTCCTCTCGTGTATCCTCCATACGGTTTAACAATTTCGTCTCTAATATTCCAGATTAATATGATAATAAGCGCTGCGGGGATCAGATACTTGATCATGGCATCCCACCATTTGCCGATAGTAAAATCAGATCTTTCATTTGCATAATTCCTGAGTTTTTTAGGCCCAACGATATAACCGACAAACAGGGTTTCAAGAACACCGATTATTAAAAGACCGTAAACAGAAAGGTAATGATCGAATATGTCGAGCCAATAGAGCCCGGATCTGGTTGAAAACAGGATTCCGAGTATAATGGCTATCACAGCTATAATAAAATTCATGAGCGCTCTTGATATTTTCCACTTTTCAAGGGCTGCCGACGAGAATGCTTCTACGAGGGAAAAAGCCGAATCTATACCAAGAGTCAATAGCATTACGAAAAACAATATTCCAAAAAGTTCTTTTGCAAACGGAAAGAGATTTATAATTGCAGGATATGTCACGAATGCAAGCCCCGGACCACTTGCCACAACCTTCGATACGGGAACCCCCCTTTGTACCGAGAGATAACCAAGAGTTGAAAATATCGCTATTGAAGCAAGCAAACTCGTGGCACTGTTAGCAAAACCAATGAGAAACGCATTGTTCACAATATCCGATTTTTTAGGAAGAAATGAGGCATAAGCTATCATAATCCCGAATCCTATACTCAATGAAAAGAAAATCTGAGAATAAGCGTTTATCCACACTTCGGGACTTTTGAGTGCTGCAAAATTCGGTGTAAAGAGAAACGAAAGACCTTTCATGGCTCCGGGAAGAGTTATTCCTCTGACTATAAGAATGAGCAATATAATCCATGGAAAAACAACGGTAATATAAACCACCTTGCCCACGCTCTTTACTCCCTTTATAATGCTAAAGTATATCCAAATCCAGATTCCTATAAGCCCCCAGAATATGGGCCATACGACGCCGCCGATCTCGGATGGAGTTTTCGAAAGATGAAGCAGATTATTAAAAAAATAGCTGTCTGTGGCATTGCCCCAGGCGAGATTGAACGATTTTCCAAGGTAGATGAGAGACCACGACATTATAACGGCGTAGTAAATTACAATACTCATCCCGATAAGAACCGCCCACCATCCTATCCACTTGAATTTCTTATTGAAAAAACCGAAGGCCTTCGGTGCAGCTTTTGCCGATTTGTGCCCCAGTGAAAACTCAAGAATAAGTATTGGGATACCGGCGGTTAAAAGAGCGATAATATAGGGGATTAAGAATGCCCCACCGCCATATTTATATGCAATATAGGGAAAACGCCAGATGTTTCCAAGCCCTACAGCGGAACCTATCGCAGCGAGAATAAACGCTAACCGAGAATCCCAGTTTTCCCTATTTCCCATACTCATATATAAATGATAAAATAATTTTCGTTCTATGTCAATATGAGAAATTGTGAACCGGTAGATATGTCCGCCCGCACTAAAGTTTCGGCAGACAGGTATGGACATGTTAACCATCTAACGGAGAGATAAAGGAGGTAAAAGAGCAAGTGAGCAAGAGAAAATATCCGGGAAGAACTGTAGAATAGAAAACTCCTTAATAGAGAGAAACTATCTGTCGCCTCTTGCATTTTTCATTTTTGGAAACGAACCCCTTGTCTCTTTTACCGTTAGCCAAAGGATATGTTTTTGAATAATAACATTTAAGAGGTTTTCATACTACTGAGCATACAAATTTTTGAGGTCTATTTTTATCTTACGTAATAACATACCTTGACATAATCCCATCAATGTGGTAATAAATACACTATAAAAATGGAGGATGTTGATGACAATTACAAAAGCAGATATTGTTGAAGCTATAGTTGAGAAAACAGGCATTGAGAAAAGGGATGTCGCTCTTGTTCTTAATGAATTTATCAAAGCTGTCCAGGAATCTATCAAAAATAATGATAGAATTGAACTCAGAGGCCTTGGTGTGTTTAAAAACAAGCACAGAAAGGGTAGAGTGACCCGCAATCCAAAGACTCAAAAAGAGATAACAATCCCGGACAGGCTGGTTCCGGTTTTCAAGCCGTCGAAGATACTTAAAAAGATATTAAGCGAAAAATAAAATAAACTTTAACAAAAGGAGTACAGATGCCCTGCGGAAAAAAGAGAAAACGCAAAAAAATCGCTACGCACAAGCGCAAAAAAAGAAGAAAAGCCAATAGACATAAAAAGAAAATAAGATAACTCTAAGCGCCCGTGGCTCAACTGGATAGAGCGGCGGATTCCGGTTCCGCAGGTTGCTGGTTCGAATCCTGCCGGGCGCATTGGTGGGATTTATACATACAAGGCATCTCATAATGAGATGTCTTGTATGTTAATTGGATTTCAAATTGTATAATAATTTAAAAATAAATCCATATAGAACTGAGAATAATATCATAACCACCGTTAAAATTACCACGTATTTTAATCCGAAGTATAAAATCATCATAGGCAATAACTGTAGCTTTATTGCTCTATTAAATATAAATACCGCAGTCAATTCCGGAGCCATTCCATTTTGCTGAAGCTCTTTTAACAGAGGGTACCACAAGTATACGGATCCTGTAGAAATTATACCCGCTGCAATTGTGATAAGCCAAAGAGTGGACTTTCTCCCGTTTTTAAAATACCTTGCGAGCTTTTTCGCAGGGAACAAAATATCCATAATGAACATAAAAGCAAAAATCAGGACTAAGACGGGGAGAATTTTTATTAACAGATTCAAAATGCTTTTATTTATTAAATGAGCCTTGTCAGGTACCAGGAGAATAGCTAAAACATAACTGGCAACAGAAAAAGCAAAAAATATGTAATTGTAATATTTCTTCTTCTTTTTCTTTGTATTTCCCGCATTCTGCATCATCACAAAACCCTTATTAAATATACCACAACTATCGCTATTATTATTGAAAATATAAACGCCAGAATGTTTCTTAGAACTGCGAATTTTTTACCGAGAAAAATCATTTCGGCCGGTAGGGAGACAAATCCCACCGTTATCCACGATACGAGAAATGCCGTAACGGCTACAAGGCTGATCCCCTGTTTCAATAATTCACCGCCTATGATATAGCTGTTTATGGGATTTCCGGCAAAAACACTTCCCAGTATGGCTCCAATTAGCGGATCCGTAAAAATGTTATGTCTGAATACCATGGTTAAGTATCGCTTGGGAAAAAGGGCATTAAACAAACCAATCAGAATAATAACTCCCGTTATTATCGGGGCAGCAAACAAAATTGATTTTAACGCTTTTACACTCGATTTTTTAATATCCATTAATAGCAATATAACAAAACTTTTGATATACTTCAAGTAAATTTATGAAATTAGTGGTAAATAGGTCTACCTGCACTAATTTCCGGTGGACATATATGGACATATAAGCGGTTTAGAGCAATATCCCAAATAAATCCAATATCTACGCTTTTGTTTAATTGCTCTGTGACATTACTATTATTCTCAGTCGGAAAATATCTTGACATATATATCCGTTTGATTAAAATAACAGATGTATGGTATAATTTGTTATGTAAAAGTATAACTAAATAGGAGTATTTATGGATAAAATTTTAATCACCGGCTCTCTCGGGCAAATAGGTTCCGAACTCGCTCTCGAACTGAGAAAACGCTACGGCAACGATAATGTCGTTGTCTCCGATATTCGAAGAGTGGAAGGATCCAGGGCAATGGAGACGGGCCCCTTTGAACTGCTTGATTGCACGGACTCCAATTCTATTGCCAATATAGTAAAAAAGTATAAAATCGACACAATCTAT
>QNBC01000127.1 GCA_003641665.1 candidate division TA06 bacterium | reverse complement strand
CTCTCACAATCTATGGTACTTTTACTTATCGGAACAAAGATGTCCGTAATGAAGGAACAATGTGGATCTTGGGAGGAGCACGATTTGATTTCATGAATTACAATACACTACAACTTGAAGTCGGATCACGAAAGGGCGGCATTGTTTGTTCGGGAGGAGTATGTCGATACGAAGATCCCTTTAAGGGAATAAAGCTGAAATATACCTTTTCAATTTAAATAAAAGGTAAAAGGGAAGATTAATTCTTCCCTTTTACTTTATTAAGATTATTTTCTTTATAATTGATTTTCTCTTCCCCTCTACCTTTACAAAGTAGACTCCGTCTGATCTAATAATTGAAGTTAAGTCAATTTCTTTTCCGTTTAATCTACCCAAGTGAAATACCCTTTTTCCACTAATATCGTAGAAATCGACTTCAATGCTATTACTTTCAGATTTAATTTTTAAAATATTTTTATAAATATTAAATTCTATGTCCTCAGTTTTACCTTCTCTCTTTGGTACTTTTATTCCATCATAACTTGATGCATCTCTTGCTTGTAAAACCTCAAGTGGCAATGAGTCATTAACTGCACACTTGTTATAAACCGCAACGGCAAATCCTACATTATTATAATCTCCCGTGTAGTTATCCCAAGGTCTACCTCCGGTTTCTCCAACGGGAAAATTAATTTCGAGATTTTCAACATCTCCGTACGAAATCGCACTTAAGTCAATATCATTTGCAATTCTTACAATATGGTTATGTGTGGAATCACCGTTTGGCCACGGATCATATATATTATTTTCGTAAACAGAATATTCGAGGGTTAAGTGATGTGTCATGGTTGAAAAATCATAGTACTTTGATATATCTCCCGTCACGCTAATTTGAACATCAAAATGTCCCGAATCAGCTGCAATACTACCGTCTAAAAATTCGATTTTTACCGGAGAAGGAATCTCTTTTCGCATACAAAAAACCGAATCAAATCTCGCAAAATTTAAATTAACATCCGTTGTTCCCAAAAGATTCGTATCGCTGTCAAACCACATATAGGGCGTTCCCTGTTGGTCATATATATTATTTAATTTATCCAAACCGTATTGTGAGAATTCATCCCCTTGAACGTCATTTACCTGATATTGCAGCAGAACAAGGCTATCGCGAGTATACTTCGCTGCCATGCTATCCATTGCATATGCAGACGGAGGACAAAAAGTGCATCCGGAAGCATCAAACAATTCCATGAAAACAGCCCTCTTTTCTTCTCCCACGGGACATGTTGTGGTATTAAATGCTATTGTGTCATTTTCTTTGTAATCGTCCGAATCCGCTTCTACTGAAAATATCCATCTGTATAATTCTCCGTTTACCAAATCAATAGGCGGAAATACAACATCAAGAGAATCTCCAGTTTGAAAATCATTGACAAAAACGCTTTCTGCATATACTTTATTTACCCTCTTATAAACGGTAAGATATGCATAAAACGATTCGTTGTTAGTTCCTATGTTTGCAATATATACGGCAGGTGTTATATGATTGTTATTGTAAAGTTGGGATGTGTCGGGTGAGATAAAACGCAATGCAGATATATCATGCGGGCAGGGTTCATATTCCCCGATACATCGAATTAAAAAATCCGCTGATGAAAATTGGCTCCAATTGCTGCCATTGATTGAATAATAGCTGTGCCCTGTTCCTCCATCATCATCCGAAGCCATCTTAGGACCGGAATCGGAAGTTGGAATATAAAATATTATCCAAAAATCGCTACTCATTGTATCATTGTTTAACACAGGAATTTTATTCCATCCTTCTTGATCAATAAAAGTAGCACTATAAAGCTGTGTTAGCGGGGTGAAATTACTATCCGAGTAAATTTTGAGTGAACAGATATCGGCATATGCGTCTGTAATGTTTACAAGGGCGGTTTCAGGCAAAAAAAGCCTGTTATTTCCAAATAAAACACCCCAATAATAAACACCGCTGGAATAACTGTAATCCACAATGCCGTTATCATACTTAAGTGTGTCAGATGCAAAAACCAAGCAATTTGTAAAAACAATAAACAAAACAAAAAATAATATCTTTTTCATCGATTATAACCTTCCATTCGAATCGGGGACACAAAAGCAGTGTTTGTGTCCCCTGATGACCATTATTATTTTAGAACAACAAACTTCTTCAATCCTCTTAATATACCTTTACTATCCGTTATACGAACAAAATAGACCCCATTTCTTTTGATTATATCTTTTAGTGTTACCTCGTTCATCCCATTAAGCAAATGTTCGTCTGCTAATTTACTTCCAGTAATATTATATATGCTCATGTGACGATTATTGTAACTCCTATTATTAATGAAAAGGATATTATTGATATAATCCACAGTTATTTTGCTATTTTCACTATATCTGTTTTCCATAGTAATATTCTGTGAGACACCGGCATAATCTGCTATCTTTATAATTTTCGTTTGGTAAACTTCTTTTGAGTTGTCATCCTGAATAAAAAGTGTAAGATAGCAATTGTCTACATTCCATGTGCCGTCAATTGTAAATGATTCTGTATCGGATATGGCACCTGTTAGCGCTTTTCCATTCGCATCAGGGAGCATTTCCCGTGCTACCCAGAAAAGTGAGTCCTCTGATTGCCAAGCTTGCTCTATACCTGTTTCCGTAATGGCATATCTCAACTTTAGATTCCCCTGAGGCATTGTATCAATGGGAGAAATATCCGCTACGACATAACCAGTCCCCTGATTTATTCTGTATAGAGCATTCATATCTATATTGAAATATTTCGGTAATATTTTTCTTTGATTAAAATAGTTTCTATATATACTGTATGTTGATGACGATCCCCCTATTTCTTCAATAATTCCGTCAAATTCAGCTGTTGGAACGTATTGTATACCATAATAACTATCTCTAACATTGCAACCAGAAAATGTATAATCATCTGATAAGTGGTATTCGATTACAGAAAGAGAATCTCCCACCTCATTTTTTAATTGGTCTGCTGCTTGAGCAGCAGGAGGACAAGATGGACACCATGTTCCTGTAAATATCTCAAGAAGAACGGTCCTCGGATAGTATTGAACGATTATCTGCGATTTCATCGTATCGTTTTGAGGTACCTGATCTCCCGTTAGACTTGTATAAACAGTGACATCCAGAACGCTTCCACTATCCGGGGTTAGAGTATCGAATTGAACGGTAAATATTGAATCAGGGCTTATGTTAGTAAAACTCTTTATGCTTGTATATCCTGAACCGATTTTACATACGACATCAAAATTTTCCGTATTTGTTCCTATATTCATTACGGTTGCTTCGGGGGTCAAAACACTAAATGGATCTACATATCCCTTTGTTTTCACCGAGAGAGTTTTTACATCGTGATCATAATGTATAAAATCCCCTACCGCTCTTATCAGGTAATCCGTATCCGTTTTTTTTATCCAATAACTCCCGTTATTCGAGTAGTAACTGTGTCCCGAGCCTGAATTATCACCTACTACAAAGGGACCGTTATTCGTCGCAGCAATAACAAAAGTAAGCCAAAAATCTCCGTTGTAAAAATGCGAGGAGTCGAAATCTACCGTTTGCCACCCGGTGGCAGCAATGAATGTATCGACCTCCGATGCAGGTCCAGGTTTACCGTTTGAATCGGGACATACGGATACCATGCATGTTTCCGCATTTGTCGAATCAAGATAAAAAAGTGCGGAAGTTACCGAAAAGGGAAGTTCGGGAGACACTTCGTATTTAACTGCCCAATAAGCATATCCAGACAACAGTTTTGTTCCGTTTCCGTCATCGTATTTTAATGTGTCGCTTCCGTTTCTCACCGATAAATTTGAAACACTCAAATTAGTATTTGCCACAACAGCATAGTTTAAGGCAACCAAAAAGACAAAAAACATGAAGAGCTTTTTCATACAAACCTCCTTAACGTGTAATTGTTATAAAACATTATAAACATCATATTTGGAATTTTCAACAAGAAAAAAGGGGGACATTATGTCCCCCTACAATACGGTTTTTTACTTTATAAGTACTATTTTTTTCATTCCGAGAATGTTATTTTCATCGTTTATACGCACAAAATATACACCGTTATTATGAATTTTACCGTTTACGTTTATAACATTCGATCCTTTCGAAAGCTTTTTGTTTAACACTTCTCTTCCGATCAGATCATAAATTACGACTCTGGTGTTACTTTTATCGCCCACATTCATCTTTAATTTTCCCTTAATGAATGCTATATTCACTTTGTCGTTTTCAATTTTATCATCATTGTTTGTCTTTATGCCCAAGAAATCATCTACTTTAACCTCTTTTGCCTGAACAATTTCCTTACTATTTTGATCCTGCACATATATCGCGATATAGCATTTGTGGATATCCCATGATGAATCTATCGTGAAATTCTGTGTATCCGTAAAAGTCCCTCCGTCGAAAGGAACTCCGCCCGTATTCGGTTGAACGGCTCTTACCGCCCAGAAAATCGAATCCTCAGTCTCCCATGAATATGGAATATCTGTTTCCCTCAAAATATACTTCAACCTTAGATCCCATGAAGAAGGAATATCTCCGTGATTAATGACATTTGTCACGAGCTGTAACGAGTCGGAACCGACAAAATT
>QNBC01000126.1 GCA_003641665.1 candidate division TA06 bacterium | reverse complement strand
TCTTAAAGTAGTAGAAGTTGACGAAGAGAACAATCTTATTCTTGTTAAGGGTGCGGTTCCCGGAGCAAGAAATAGTTATGTGATCATTAAAGATTCGTACAAGCAACAGTAGAGGATAAAATGAAAGAGATAGCATTATTAAACAAAAACGGGGAAAAGATAGGCAAAGTGGATGTTTCCGATTTTATTTTTGGAGCGGAAATAAATACCCATGTTATTTATGAGGCTATAAAAGCCTATCTTGCGAACCAGAGACAGGGAACCCATAAGGGTAAAACAAGATCCGAAGTCTCTGGTGGCGGGAAAAAACCCTGGAGACAAAAAGGAACGGGAAGAGCGAGATCCGGATCCAATACTTCCCCCGTATGGAAAAGAGGTGGAATGGCATTTCCGCCTACACCGAGAGATTATACGATAACATTGCCTAAGCAAGTCAAAAGATTGGCTCTGTTTTCCTCGCTGACAGCAAAAGTTAACGAAAACAACATCGTTGCGGTTGACGATTTGAGCATGGATGAGATTAAGACAAAAACGGCAATTGATATTCTTAATAAAATTGCCAAAGAGCAAAAGAATGTTGTAATCTACACGGAAGATAGCAACAGGAATCTGTTTTTAAGTTTGAGGAATGTTCCGGGAGTAAAGGTGAATCCGGTTCAAAATATAAATACATACGATATTCATTACAGTGATTTCGTTGTATTTACCGAAAAGGCTTTAAAAAAACTTGAGGAGGTATATGTAAAGTGAAAGATGCAAGAGATATAATCATAAGACCTATCCTCACAGAGAAGAGTCTTTTGAAAAAAGAAAACGAAAACCGATACTATTTTGAAGTCTCCAGAGATAGTAACAAAATAGAGATTAAAAAAGCGGTAGAAGAGCTGTTTAAGGTTCATGTTCTAGATGTTACGGTTTCATGGAGTAAGGGTAAGATTAAAAAATTAGGTCGTTCAATCGGTAAAAGACCGGATATTAAAAAAGCCTGCTGCAAAATAAAGCAGGGTGAAAAAATAGATGCTTTTGAAGTCTAAAGGAGTTAAAAATGGCTATTAAGACTTATAAACCCACAACACCCGGAAGAAGATTTTTTACAAGTCTTGATTACAGTAATCTGACTAAGAAAAGACCTGAAAAATCTCTCATTGTTCCTAAAAAAAGAACCGGTGGTAGAAATAATATGGGAAGGGTTACGGCGAAACATAGAGGTGGAGGAGCGAAAAGGTTTATCCGTATAATCGATTTCAAGAGAAATAAATTTGGAATCGAGGGCAAAGTAGCTTCGTTGGAATACGACCCGAACAGAAATGCAAATATAGCATTGATAAATTACGTAGATGGTGAAAAACGATACATTATAGCACCGGAAGGGCTTATGGTGGGTGATAAAATAATGAGTGGAAAGGATGCTCCCATAAAGATAGGGAATGCACTTCCGCTTAATGAGATCCCGGCGGGTAAAGAAGTTCATAATATAGAAATGATTCCCGGTAGGGGCGGACAATTGGTTAGATCTGCAGGGTTGTCTGCGCAGATACTCGCGAAAGAGAATGGTTATGCCCATATAAAATTACCATCCGGTGAAGTTCGTCTTATCAGATTGGATTGTATGGCTACAATAGGTAAGGTTTCCAATAGTGATTATGCAAACATATCGCTTGGAAAAGCCGGGAGAAGCAGATGGATGGGAAGACGTCCGAGGGTAAGAGGTGTGGCTATGAACCCGGTGGATCACCCTATGGGCGGTGGTGAAGGTAAATCTTCGGGCGGAAGACACCCATGTTCGCCTAACGGTATACCGGCAAAAGGATATAAAACGAGAAAGAAGAAAAAATCTTCTGATAAGTATATCATTTCTCGCAGGAAGAGCAGGAGGTAGAAATTGGCTAGGTCATTAAAGAAAGGGCCCTATGTTGACCCTAAGTTGATGAAAAAGATAGATAAACTCAATGAACAGAACAAAAAGGTAGTTATAAAAACCTGGTCGAGAAGATCTATGGTGGTTCCTGAAATGGTAGGGCATACGATTGCTGTGCATAACGGGAATAAATTCATACCGGTTTTTGTGACGGAGAATATGGTTGGTCACAAACTCGGAGAGTTTTCTCCTACAAGAACTTTTAGGCATCATGCCGGTTCCAAAGAGAAAACGGCTAAGGTTAAGTAGAGGTGTTAGCTATGAGTAGTGATAAAAGGGTTGCGAAAGCCGTAAGCAAAAACGTAAAGATCTCTGCAAAGAAAGGTAAAAGAATAGCTGAGATGGTCAGAGGGCTTGATGCTTTTACGGCAATTAATACGCTGAAATTTATGAATAATAGTGGCTCTGAGCCAATTAGAAAAACAATAGAATCCGCAGTGAGTAATTTAACTAATGAAGGTGATGGACATCAAGCGGATCCTAAAAATGTTATTGTAAGAGAGCTAATTGTGGAACAGGGTCCCATGTTAAAAAGATTACGTCCCGGAGCCCAGGGAAGAGCATCGATCATCAGAAGAAGATTGGGACATATAAAAGTTACTGTTGAAGAAATATAGAAGGAGGTTATCTTTTGGGACAAAAGACAAATCCGATTGGATTTAGAGTTGGAATAACAAAAAACTGGTATTCGCGCTGGTTCACAAAGAGGAATCAGTACAATAAATATCTGAGCGAAGACATAATGCTCAGAAAGTACCTTGAAAAAAGATTGAAAAATGCTTCCATTTCTACTATAGAAATAGAGAGGACAAAAAATAAAATTAATATCATACTTAGGACGAGCAGACCGGGTGTCGTAATAGGGAAAAAGGGTTCGGAGGTAGACAAACTAAGGGAAGAATTACGATCACTCCTTAAAGATATCGATTTGCACATAACCATAGAAGAGATTAAATATCCGGAGACGGATGCTGTTCTTGTAGCAAAAAATATTGCAAGACAGTTGGAATCCAGGGTTTCGTACAGAAGAGCGATGAAAAGAGCAATTCAGGGAGCTTTAAAAATGGGAGCCAAGGGAATTAAGGTTATGTGTGCAGGTCGTATTGGTGGTGCCGAAATTGCGAGAACAGAATGGTATAGGGAAGGAAGAGTTCCGCTTCATACATTGAAAGCGGATATTGATTATGCGACATACACGGCATTTACCATGAGTGGCACAATCGGTATCAAGGTATGGATCTACAAAGGTGATGTTGTAGACAGAGAACAGGTTTTTAAGAAAAGTGTAAAATAGGTGATTGCTTATGTTGATGCCAAGTAGAGTTAAGTACAGAAAACAGCAGCGTGGTAGAAGAAAGGGGTATGCAAAAGGTGCTCTAACCGTCGATTTTGGTGACTATGGAATGAAAGCTATGGAGACCGCATGGATAAATTCGAGACAAATAGAAGCATGCAGAGTTGCCATAAACAGAGCCATAGGAAAGGACGGTAAGGTCTGGATAAGAATATTCCCCGATAAGCCGTTTACAAAGAAGCCCGCAGAAACACGTATGGGTAAAGGTAAAGGAGCCCCTGAATACTGGGTTGCCGTAGTAAAAAAGGGAAGAATTATGTTTGAAGTTGCCGGAGCGCCGGAAGAGAAGGTCAAAAGAGCTTTTAGAATTGCCGGCTCAAAGCTCCCCATAAAAGTTAAACTTGTCAGACGAGAAAAGGTAGGCTAATATGAAGAGGGAAAACTATCGTGAAATGACAAAAGCGGAAATCGAATTAAAACTTCATCAATACAAAGAAGAGTTGTTAAACCTCAGATTTCAAAAGGTTACCGGTAATCTTCTTAATCCTTCGAGGATAAAGCAAGTTAAGAGAGAGATAGCCAGAATCGAAACGATTCTAAACGAAAACGAAATAGGTTTAACAAAATTATCCGAAGGTAAATAATAGGAGATAGTATGAATGCAAGAGGACGTCGTAAAAGAAGAATAGGAGTGGTAATAAGCAACAAAATGAAAGATACTGTTGTTGTGGATATATCGAGAAGAATCCCCCATCCTCTTTATGGTAAAATCGTTACGAAACATAAAAAGCTTGTGGTGGATGATCCCGGTAATACTACTCATTTAGGAGATAAGGTTTTGGTAGAAGAAACAAGACCATTAAGCAAAACAAAGAGATGGCGTTTATTAAAGGTCATTGAAAAAGGAAAAGAGTAGAGGTCGCTTATGATTATGGAGGAGACTAGACTTAACGTCACTGATAACTCGGGCATAAAGAAAGCCAAGTGTATAAAGATACTTGGTGGAACGAGAAGAAAATATGCCTATGTAGGCGATATTGTTGTAATCGCTGTTCAGGAAGTATTACCCGACAGCCAGATTAAAAAGGGTAGTATACAGAGAGCCGTTATTGTAAGAACAAAAAAGGAATTCAACAGAAAAGACGGGTCTTCTGTAAGATTTGACGATAATGCATGTGTGGTTATCGATGCACAAAAAGAACCGAAAGGCACACGTATTTTTGGCCCTGTTGCCAGAGAGCTTAGGGAAAAAAGATTCATGAAAATAGTATCCCTTGCACCGGAGGTGGTCTAATGGCTAAGCTGAAATTGAAAAAGGGCGACAAAGTTATTGTAATAAGAGGAAAGGACAAAGGGAAATCGGGTAAGATTTTGGCTGTTATGCCTACTAGTAAAAGAGCTATTGTTGAAGGTGTTAACATGATAGTCAGGCATCAGAAAGCCAGAAAAGCCGAAGAACAGAGTGGATTAATTAAGAAAGAAGCTCCTGTAAGTATTGCAAATTTGAAACTTGTGTGCCCAAATTGTGGTGAACCGACAAGAGTTGGATATATGATTCTTGAAAACGGTAAAAAGGCAAGAATTTGTAAAGTTTGCGGTGAGATGCTGGAGAAGTAATATGGGAAGAGCTAGATTATACGAAAAGTACAAAAAAGAAATAGCCCCTAAGTTAAT
>QNBC01000125.1 GCA_003641665.1 candidate division TA06 bacterium | reverse complement strand
TTTGCCATAATAGCAGAATCGGTTCCCGAAAATGTAACCTCTTTAATAAAAAATTACGTAAGTGTTCCCGTTTTCGGTATAGGAGCGGGGAGTAATTGCGATGGGCAAATTATTGTTGTAAATGACATTCTCGGTCTGAATTTTTGGAAAACACCGAAATTTGTGAAAGTTTTCAAAGATTCGAAACCCATAATTTCAGAGGCGATTTCGAAATATGTATATGAAGTAAATTCCGTTAAGTACCCGACTCATGAATATGAGTATCATATGAGTGATGTTGAAAGAAAACGTTTGGAAGAGTTGTTAAAAAAAATTAATCTATAATACAGATAGCTATTGCACTGGTTTTGTTATGGGATATGGAAAGGTTTAATGAATAGTCCGTTCTAAAATTGAGTTTGTAGAGAGGTTTGTTATTTTTATCATGAATTATTTCAATTTCGTTAAATTCGAGTTTTTTTGTCCCGCACGCTTTAATATAGGCTTCTTTTGCCGCAAACATACCGGCAAAGGACTCGGCGTTTTTCCTTTTCTTAGCATACTCTATTTCATTTTTTGTAAAGATTCGCTTAAGAAATTTATCTCCATATCTTTTAATCAAATTATCAAAGCGTTTGATCTCAATTATATCGATACCTACACCTTTAATCATGACTTTATAATATGCAATTGAGGATATTTGTCAAGTATGGAAAAGAAAGAGATACTTAACAAACTCATGGAAATAGCGGAAAAGCTCGGCATCAAGATTCTGCATGAGAATAAACTTATTGTGAATGGAATATGTAAATCGTATGGGAAAGACTATATCATTTTAAATAAGAATTTGGCCGTAGATGATAAAATTGCCATATGCGTGGAATGCTTGAAGAGAAGATCGTTGGATGGCATATATGTTTTACCGGAAATAAGGGAGATTCTTTCCGATGATTGATTACAGAATCTATTGGGCACTGACAACAAGTTTGTTAACCGTTTTGAGCATTACATTTATTGCCCCTTCGATTAGGTTGAAAAAGCTGAAATACGGTTTTATACTTGTCAATTTAACGATATTTATATGGAACTTCGGTTATTTTTTGCTAAATTTGTACAAGCTCCAATTTTTATTGAAAATAATTTATGTGGGTGACGCATTTATAGGACCGGCAATGATTTTTTTTACTGCTGTTTATATGCGGGTGGAAGAGAACAAATGGTTAAAAAAATATATTATGGGAACGTTCGTTTTGTCTACAATCCTTGCAATGACAATTTATTCCCGAATGGGTGTTTATTATTCTTTCAAGCGGTTCTTTATAATAATTATATTTGCAGAAATGATATCGGCAATTTTAATAATATTGAAGTGGTTTTCTAAGGAAAGCAACTCAGAGAGGAAAAATAATTTGACCTTACTCGCCATTATTTATCTGATCGGGATAATGGGAGGGGCAACCGATTTTTTACCTCACAATTTCGGTATTAGGATATTTTCGGTAGGGAATATCGCGGCGGCAATAATGACACTTTCATTTATGTTTGTTGTTGCAAAAGAGACGATTTTGCCGAAAAAAGAATATATCGCCAATATAGTTACCTATATACTCACTTTCCTTTTAATATCCACTTTATTTACAATTATCGTTTTCAGTATGAAAAACAGATCGGATAGTTTTCTGCTACTCAGTATTTTTCTCGCATCGTTTATAACGGTTATAATGATTCCGATAATAAATAAATTTGAGATTGAAATTATAGATAAGTACCTTGTAAAAGAGAAAGCACAATTAGAAAAATTCTTGAAGGACATTGGAAACTATCTTGTCGTGGGAATAGACGAAACAGATATTATAGGCTATTCCATTTTCACTTTGAAGGATCTGTTCCCGAAAAATGAGTTTTGTTTTCTTCGATTTGTTGGTGATTTCGGATATATAAAGATTTATTCTACGGAATCAAAGGAATCACAAGATATATATAAAATTATAGATATGGATTCTTTGGAAACGGTTGTTAAAAAAATGATGAACAATGAAGGCATTTATGTGGAAGAAATGCAGGATAGTGAGCTTAAAAATTATTTACAGAGTAAGAATGTTCAGTATATTGTACCGATTGAATATTCGGATTTTATCGGAATATTGGGAATAATTTCCCAACAGAGGTTTATACTGAGCAATTATAATGAGGAATTGATTAAGAATGTTGCTAAGAGCATGACACTCTCCTTATCCAATGTAAAGATATACCGTTCTCAGGCCGAGAATGAGAAAAATAGTGAAATTGAGTCAATGATTCGAAAAATAGGAGAAGAATACAAACCTAAACTGATAAATGTTTTGAATAATACCGAATTAATTGCCTTGAAAAATTACAATAAAAGAGAGAGCATTAAATTTCTCGGGGAAATAAAAAAAGATGTTATTCATCTTTACAATCTTACCATTGATCTCGTTAAATATACGAAAAAGCATGGGAAGAATAAGCAAGCGTACAATATAAATGAAATCATAGAGAATGCATTAAATATTATATACATTCCTACGGAGATAAAAGTTAATAAAAAATTCGGAGAATTACCCAAAACGGATGTATACTACGACGAGCTGTTAAGAACCTTCACAAATATTTTGAGTAACAGTGTAGAGGCAATAGTAGACAAGGGTACAATTGAAATCGCGACAAGATACGACAATATTAATAACAGAATTATCGTTGTAATTGAGGATTCGGGTTCCGGCATAGACAGTAAAATAATTCAAGATATATTTTCACCTCTCTTTACGACGAGAAAAGAAAATGCAGGTATCGGATTATCTCTTGCAAAGAGGGTTATTGAGGAACATGGCGGCAAAATCCAGGTACTTTCAAAAGAGGGGGATGGAACAACGATAAGAATAGTTTTACCTGTTATGTGATTTTTCCAAATTTTTCAATAATTTTTTCCCGGTCTCCGTTGCGGCAAGTCCGCCGAGTCCCGTTTCCTTCAATGTACTATCCATTTTATCCCCTATATCTTTCATTGCGAGAATAACTTCGTCCAATGGGATTGTTGTTTTTATTCCGGAAAGGGATAAATCCACGGCAAGTAGAGCGTTTAATGCTCCCATGGCATTTCTCTTAATGCAGGGAATTTCTACCAGTCCTGCAACGGGATCACATGTGAGCCCCAACATGTTTTTTAACGCGATGGAAGAGGCCGATTCAACGGTTGTAATATCACCTTGAAAAAGATATGCAACTGCTCCTGCTGTCATTGCCGATGCTGAACCGATTTCGGCTTGACATCCTCCTTCTGCTCCCGACAAGGTGGCTAGATTCTTGATAACATTACCAATGGCAGCTCCTATTAAGAGAGCTTTTATGGCAATATCATCATCAAATTTGTAAAATTTAATGATAGGAACGAGCACACCTGGCATTACTCCACTTGCCCCTCCCGTTGGAGCCGAAACAATTCTATGCATACATGCGTTATTCACCGAGGTGGAAAGGGCGGAGAGGATAATATCTTGTACAAGCGGGCTGAAAAATGATTTTGTCCTGTTTGAGTATTTCTCCGCCATATCAACGGAAACATGAAACCTGTCATCTTTTGCTTTTTGGTTTATGGAATCTTTCATCACCTCAAGGATATGCTCGAATTTTTCAATGATCTTATGTTCTGGCAGTTTGGAGCGTTTGGATTCATCAATTAATATTATTTCAATTGGACTAAGATTGTACTTATCCATATTGGATTTGATGTCATTGAAAGATTTGTACTTAATTTCATACTTAGTACTCATATATACTCCTCAAAACCCTTACCCACTTTACATGCTTGATTTCGTTGAGTTGTTTCATCGTTTCGGTATCGATTTTCATATCCGTTGCTATAAACATCATTGCTTTTCCCGAACTGCTGCTGCGAGCCGAGCGTAGATAGGCAATATTAATTTTTTTCTTTGCGATAAGACCTGTTGTCTTTGCAATGATACCGGGGACATCATCATAAAACATTATAATGGAACTCTTCTTTATATCCACATCAAGGTTGAAGTTGTTGATAAAGGGTATTTTAATATCTCCTCCCCCGATGGAAGAACCTATTATATTGACAGTGAAATTATTACCATACAGATAGATTCTTGCGGAATTTGGATGTACATTTTTTAGAACGGTATTTTTAAATCTGTAATTTAGCCCTTTTTGAATGGCTATTCTTTTAGAGTCGGTCAGTTTTTCATTATCCCACTTTATACCGAGAATACCGGCTAATATTGCGAGGTCTGTTCCATGCCCTTTCCCTGTTGTTGCAAATGAGCCGTGAAGTTCAATAATAGCTTTTTTGGGTTCTTCTCCGAGAAGTAATCTTGAAAAATACCCGATCTTTGCCGCTCCGCATGTATGACTGCTCGAGGGACCTATCATAACGGGACCGATGATATCGAATAAACTCATATATACCTTTCCTTTTTCATCTTATGCAGTTTTATCACAATAAGGGATTTATTTCAAGTATTATAAAAGGTTATATGGCAGATAGATAAAGATATATTTCACAGTTCAATGAAAACGGTATAACAACAACCTGTGCCCCTCTGCCGAAATACAAGCTACTGAAATGATACGGAAGTAAATTCGGCACAGACCCAAGAGTGACAGGAAAGGAGTCATCCGAACTTGGTTCGGAATCTCATAGACCCTGAGACGAGTTCGGGGTGACATGGAGGGGGGTATTGCTTAATTTGCTCCAGCATCTAACTTCTTGCCGGTTAATATATATATCTATCCGCCGGAACTTTAGTGCAGGCGGGGGTATCTACCCAATTTAATAAAAATAGATTTGACTTTTGTTCCCCTTTGTTATAAATTATTATGTAATGTTAAACGATTATAAACTCTAGTATATTAAAAAGGAGTTAAAGCTATTATTAAAGGCTTTTCTAAAATAATGA
>QNBC01000124.1 GCA_003641665.1 candidate division TA06 bacterium | reverse complement strand
AGCCTTAAAGAAATTTTTAAGCCCGAGGTATACATGGTAAACAGAGTCATAAAGCTTGGTTTTTTGATTGTATTATTATTTGACATTTTAAGTGCAGCGGATGTCAATATATCGATTTCCTCGGAATATGATACAGTAGGAATCGAAGAACCGTTTGATATTTCAATAAAGATCAGCGGAAACACGACCGATTTACCATCAATTAATATAAATCGGTTTAAGGGGTTTGATGTCGTTTCAACATCGACTTCTCAAAATTTTAATTTTATTAACGGCAAAGTCTCGGTCGAGAAAGATTATACATACACATTAATTGCAAGAAACCCGGGGAGTTATGAAATCGGTCCGTTTTCGGTGAACTATAAAGGAAGACAGATCAGAAGTAATGCCCTAAAGATAAAAGTGAAAAAAGGGGTTAAACATAAAAGCAGAGGGCATCAAACGACACAAACAGTTCCTCAATTTGATTTTGATTTTGGGATGCCAGGAAATAACAGCAAGAGAGCTGTTAGAAACGGTTTTACCGTTCAATTTATAAGTGATTTGAATAAGCGAAAAGTGTTGGAGGGAGAGGAAATAATAATAACGTACAGAATAATCAGAGATATTTCTTTTGCTGCAAATCCCAATATTACTTTTCCAGATTTCAAGGGATTTTGGAAGGAGGATCTCGATCAGAAAGACCCGTATTATATAACTAAAAACGGTAGGAGATTCCTTGTAAATGAGATAAAATTTGCATTGTTTCCAACGAAAACAGGGAAAATAGTGATCCCTCCAGCCGAACTTTCAGGATATGTAAATACATTTTTCATTGATCCATTCTCCGGGGGCAATGAGAAAGTGTTTCGAAAGACGAAGCCTATTACTATCAATGTTTTGCCCATTACCAAAGATACTTCGGGATTTAGTGGAGGGGTCGGGGAATTTGAAATAAACGATTCATTTGTTGCCAGTAGTGTAAACGAAGGGCAACCGGTAATCAGAAAGATAACGATAAAAGGCGAAGGGAATTTGCCGCTCATACAAAAACCGACAACTTCTTATCCCCCCTCATTCAGAGTTTTTAATAGTAAAATCGAACAGAATATAGAGAGAAAATCTGGAATAAAAGGTAAAATAACTTTTAAAGAGATGATAATTCCCGAGAAAAAGGGCGAATATACTATACCGGGTGTAAAATTCAAATATTACGACACTAAATTAAACAGAATGAGAGTAATTACTACGGATAGTTTGAGATTAAGTGTTAAGGGCGTAGAGGCGGGGAAAAACGGTACAAATATGACCCAATCGGATAACCTTCTGAAACTCTCGGAAGAACCCGTTTTCAAAAATGGCGAAAACAGATATTTACTATATATTTATCTTTTTTCTCTACTCGTTCTGGCTTTAGTGGGAATAGTAAAGGTGTTATCCTTATTAGGTGTGAAAATATCTCTATTGGAAAAAGGGAAAGAGAAATTTACTTCCTCCAGATTGACGAGCCAAATAAGGAAATTCGAATTATCCGGGGAATATAAAAATGCATTAAGGTTAATTAAACGGTTTTACATCTCCTCGGGGCAAATGAATGGTGATTTTATAAAGGAGTGTGACAAATTACTTTTTAAACCCGTCGAATTGACGAAAGAGGAATATGAAGCATTTAAGAAAAAATTTAATATATCGTGAAATATTGACAGACATTGAAGAATATGATACACTACGCCAAACAGGAGGACTATATGAGATCCGTAAAAGCTGTAATAATACTGATAATTGCCATTTTTATACTTAGTTCATGTGAAAAAGTTAATAATTCGAATCCTAAATCCGCAAACAAGAATAACGGTTCCGTAACCAAATTTACTCCCCCTGCTGATGGGAAAATAACGAATAAGCAGATATATAAGTACATAAAAGCAGCAAAGATGTTACAAAACCAAATCGCCGTAAATGCACAGGAGAGAAATGATATTCTTAAATCATATAAAATAAAAAATGATAGTATTCTTTCGGATACCGTTTTTATGAAAAAACATCCGGAAGTTCGCAAGTCTCTTGATAGCCTTGAAACCGTGTGGTCAAACAGGGAAAAAGAGATTTACAGCTCCACCGGGCTTACCGAAGATGAGTTTATTTGGATTGCAAGTGTTTTGCCCGATAGTGTAAACGCTAAGATGAGAAAAATCGTTCAGGATAGTTTGAAAGTGAAGTAGTTTTTTTAAAATAGATTTTTTCGGGGTGCTCCCATAAGGGGCTGAGAACATACCCGCAAAACCTGATCTGGGTAATGCCAGCGTAGGGAATTTGAAATAAAAGCCCCTTTAGGGGCTTTTTTATTTGGTGTTTGTTTTTTTTAAGGAGGTGTAAATGAAAAAAATGCTATCTCTTGTGCCACTTTTTCTTCTCATTTCCATAGGATTATTTGGAAGTGACATTGCAGGTATTGTTGTTGATCGACACGGGAATCCGATCATGAATGTTAATATTGAGGTGCAGAATCTGACAACAGGTTATTCAAGAACATTTATTACAAAAAAATACGGAGGATTTCTCGCCGATAATATCCCTGCAGGTATTTATAGGTTGAAAATTCACAGAATAGGGTATGTCGACACAACAGTTGTGGTGAATTTGAAGGATGAAAAAGTGTTAAAAATAAAGTTGAGGGAAAAAATCTTCAGAATGAAACCTCTGGTGATTCATTCGGATATGGCTAAAATGTTTAAAACACCGGTCACATTTTCAGATATAAAGTACAATAAAATAGCCACAAGGTATTCAACGGAGGAAATTCCTGTCGTTCTTAAAATGGAGCCAGGTATAAATGTTTATAGTGACGATGCCATTGGAGTGGGATATTCATATTTGAGTTTAAGAGGGTTTGATCAGAGTAGAATTGCCGTTTTATTTAATGGAGTACCTCTAAATGATGCGGAAAGCAATGAAGTGTTCTGGATTGATTATCCTGATTTTCTTGAAAATGTTAAGGAGATTCAGATACATAGAGGAGTTTCGAGTGTACTCAATGCGACGGGTGCAATAGGGGGGGTATAAATATCATAACAAAGGATTACGGTGGAGCTCCGATGTGGAAACTGAACACCTCATACGGTTCTTATAATACATATAAACAGAGTATTTCATATAACTCCGGAATGATAAACAATAAAATGGCATTCTATTCCAGGTTCTCCAGAATTACAAGTGATGGATACAGAGAAAATTCGTGGAGCAAAATCTGGTCTTATTTTATCGGCGGAAAATACTATTATGATAAAGGTAATTTAACCTTAAACATATACGGGGGACCCGAGAATGTACACCTTGCCTACTATGGTATTGACAGGGCTCATTTGAATGGTGAAGTAAGTGGAGACATATATAAGGATAGGAAATACAATCCCATAACATATCCTCATGCGGAGGATGTTTTTAATCAACCGCATTACGAATTGATATCGAATCATATTTTAAATAAGAATGTAGGAATAAAAAATATTGTGTCATTGTATACGGGAAGCGGTTACTATAAACAATACAAGAGTAATGTTCATTTATATGAATATTATATGCCCGATATCATATGCGGTAACGATACGATTACACGAAGCGACATTGTAAGAAAGAGAATGGTAAACGAGTATGATCTTTTCTGGATTCCCCGGATTTCCGTTAAACATACTTTCGGAGAACTTCTACTGTCGGGATTTGTCAGGGAGCATTACGGACATCATCGGGGAGATGTAGTATGGGCGGAGCACTACCCGGATAGCATTGGTCCCGATTGGACATATTACGACTATAATGCAAAAAAGGAACAGTTCAAATTTACGATTTCCGAAAATATGAAACCAACAAAAAAAATATCGATTTTAACGGCATTAGAAGGGGAATACTCCAATTTAAAATATTATGGGGATACGATTAAAACTCAGGTAAAATTTTCCGTTCCCGTATATGCAATTAATCCCAAAATAGGAATCAACTACAACTTTAGTGATTTTGTAGGATTATATACGAGTTTTGGTATGTCATCAAGAATGCCCGGATTAGACAATTACTACGATGCTGATCATCCCTATTGGTCATACCCACTCTTTAAGGATACCCTTAATTTCAAAGAACCTTATATAAAACCGGAACATTTGAAAGATTACGAATTGGGATTAAATATCAAGTACGGCAATCTTATCGAGAGTAAAATTGACATTTACTATATGGATTTTAATAACGAGTTGGTATATAACGGACAACTCGACGATAATGGTGTTCCGATTGTCGGTAATGCCAAACGATCATTTCATAGTGGAATCGAATTCTCGAATAAATTCAATTTCAGTAAAAATTTCGGTATGATTTTCAATGGCAGTTATAATTATAACAAACTAGTTGATTATATGTCCTATACGATGGATTGGAATACATATACGGTGGATTCGGTAGATCTCAGTGGTAATAGACCGGGAGGATCCCCTGAATTTATCGTTTTTGGTGCATTGAATTACAGGATAAAAGGTTTCGAACTCGAGATTAGCGACAGATTTGTCGGGAAACAGTTTCTTGATAATTCTATGACTGATAGTTTGTCTATTTCACCTTACAATGTTATTGGTGCCAATCTCAATTACACAGCTCATAATATTGGACCATTTAATAAAATTGTTCTATCCTTTAATGCGAATAATATTTTCAATAAACTGACGGCAGTAGGCGGATATGTTGATAACGGAACACCGTACTTTTTCCCTAATGCGCCGAGAAATTTTAATCTTAACCTGAAAATATACCTCTGATTATCTTATACCTATACAAAAAGAAAAGGGCAGGATAAACCTGCCCTTTTCTCATTTCAATCTATTTCTCCGACTATTTCATAAACAGAAGTTTGGATGTCATGCTCTTTCCCGATGAACTCAGCCTCACAAAGTAGATACCTCTTCT
>QNBC01000123.1 GCA_003641665.1 candidate division TA06 bacterium | reverse complement strand
TTGCTATCTTCTCAGGCAATCATTTCATTTGACGGGCAACTGCAGCGCAATCTCGAAATGGGGGATAGAATAAGAATAAAAAAGGCGGGATTTTCAATAAAAATTATTAAAGGAACTAAAAGTAATTATTTCAATTTATTAAGAGAAAAGCTTGACTGGGGGGGGTAATGCTTTCGGAACTTTCTATAAAAAATATAGCCATTATCGAAAATTTGAACATTGATTTCAGTAGGGGGTTTAATGTTCTTACGGGTGAAACAGGTACGGGTAAATCGATAATAGTCAACTCCGTCAATTTATTGATTGGCGAGAGATTCGATAAGACGATGTTGAAGGAAGGAGAATCATTTGCCGAAGTATCCGCTCTTTTTTCCGATTTGAACGATATGTCAAAAAAGATATTATCAGCACATGATATAGATTTCGACAAAGAAATCATTATCAGGAGAAGGGTAAATAGAAAAGGAGTTTCAAAAGTATATATAAACGATACACCTGTTACTATGAAGATTCTCAAGGAACTGGGGAAATATCTTGTGGATCTTCACGGGCAACATGAACATCAGTCGCTGTTTTACCCCGAGAGACAGAGGGAATTGTTGGATAGATACGGTGAATATGAAGATTCGATTAACTATTATGAGAATATTTTTGACGAAATATCCGTAAAAAGAGCTAAGTTAAAAGATATGACTGAAGAATTATCAAATATCCTTCAAAATAGGGATTTATACGAGTTCCATTTGAAGGAAATCGAAAAAGTATCTCCAAAAATAGGCGAAGATGAAGAGCTGGAGAAAATAGAAAATTTTATAAAGAACAGGGTTGAAATTAACAGTTACATAGAGTCTGTAAATAACTCTCTTTTCGGGCAGCAAGGAGCAGAGGAAAAAGTTTGGTCTGCAATTGAAAGTTTAAACAAACTTGTATCAATTGACTCCAAATTTGCCGATATGAAGGATGTGATCGAGGAAATAACTTTTCGTCTCGAAGACCTGAAAGACAAGATTAAAGAGTATTCACTAATGGATGATGAAGAATTCCCGCCAATTGATGAGATAGAAGCGAGGATAAGTGACATTAACGGACTTAAAAAGAAATACGGTGGTAGCATAGAATCCGTTTTACGATACAGAGATGACCTTGTTGAGAAGTTGGGGAGCATTGATATTGATGATGCGGATTTGCTAAAGTTACAAAATGAGATTAAAGAGCTTGAATTGAAGTTGTTAAATGCCGGGGAAGAGTTACATAAGGAGCGAGTGGCTGCCATAAGGAAAATCGAGGAAAAGATACCGAAAGTTCTTTCTACACTGAAGATGAAAGGTGTAAGATTCAAAGTAAATTACGAGAAACTGAAATCTCCGGAGAGAACAGGTCTTTACAGTTATGAATTTTATATTTCTACAAATCCGGGGGAAACACCGAAACCGTTAAATAAAGTGGCTTCAGGCGGGGAGATATCGCGAATAATGCTTGCATTTAAATCGCTGATTAATGAGAAACCCATGGTAGACACAATTGTGTTTGATGAAATAGATACGGGAATAGGGGGAGATACGGGTTATAGAGTTGGGAAATTAATGAAAGAGATTGCTTCGGGAACACAGGTGATAACCATCACACATCTCCCACAGGTGTCCATTTTTGCTAATAATCACATAAGGATAGAAAAGCTTTCCGACGATGGTAAAGCAACTGTTACCGTTAAGGCTTTGAACGAAATGGAACGGGTAGAGGAAACGGCTAGAATGCTCGGATCGGAGTACGGTAGAGAATCAGCCGTAGAACATGCTAAAAAATTACTGGAAAAGGCACAATAAAAGTCTGTTTATTAATTAAAGGGGAGCAAAGAGCTCCCCTTTCCGTGATTATTCTATAATAAAAATCTTCCTTTTAAATTCTTTGTTATTCGATTTCAAATATATAAAATAAACACCGGTATGCAGTTTGGTATTTAATGAGAATTTGTTTATACCTTTTCTTATATTCAAATCTTTTGATAGCATCTTTCTTCCTGTAACATTGTAAATTTTTAGTTTTGCTCCGGAAGTAATCGGTGAAACAAAAAGAATGTTAAGCTTATTGGAGAAGTGGTTTTTTACATTAAAGAGTTCTTTTCCGTTTGCAAGGGAATAGGCGGTGTTATTTCGCAGACCTGTGTTACCTAAAAAGAAGTGCATTATGCTATCGGCAAGTGCCGATTTTGTACTGTTATTACTCCCGTCTGTCAAACCGCCAAATTCGAAGCTCACTCCGACCGTCTTGTAAATCCCGGCGTCATTTGCGATACCACAGTTATATGCGGGGCTCGAATTGTCGAATATAACAAATCCGCCGCCAGTCGGATCGATATGATCAATCCAGCTATTTTCACCGGAGTATGAAAAACTCATTCCGGCAGTGAATGTACCTGTTATCCCTCCGATTGTTGCAAGGTCACTGTTTCCGTCTGAAGTAGCATTTATTCCGAAATCGGGACAGAAATCGTAGTATCCCTGGCTTGGGTCATAATACCATACATCTCCGCCTTCAATGTATAATCTTCCGCTGTCGTTCACGAGATAATTATGTAGAGCGTTTCCCTCTGTGTTGTCTATATGCGCATTGTTACTGTATATACCCGTGCAGACAAATATAGATGAATAATTCGGAAAAACTGTAGAATCGAAAGTTGTCGTATAAGAGCCGTTGTAGTTCAAAGCCTTGAGAATGCTGTCTATAACGGGACCGCTCGAGTGATCAGGATCGAGATCAAGAACAAGATAATCGGAATGTCCACCGGTAGTTAGTGAATAAATGAGTGTATCCGTATAAGACTCTCCTGTAACTATTAACGAAAAGTTTATTTCGTATTGAGATGGAGTGGAATCGGATGCCGAAATTGTGTAGTAATCGTTTCCGTAAGTGGAATCGCCTGCAGCTATGTAACCGTAGTTACATGTAGAATCGAATATTGATATGTACGCTGAGTTTGTTGTCAGGATTGCCGTACAATTCTTTAGTGTATCCGTTCCCACGTTCTTTAACATTAGGTAAAGGCTTGCACTTTCTCCCGCGTCTAACTTTCCGTCTCCGCCGGTATCATCAAGAGAGTCTTTCAAAATAATCGCAATAGGTCCGTTAGTTTTTATGTTTTCAATTGCATCGAGGTCAAATCCTGCAGTGGATCCGGATGAAGCGTTTGAGCCGCTGTCTTTAATCTTTATATATCGTGCGGAACTTAACCCGCTGCCGGAAATCGAGAATGTTTCCGTTCCCGATCCGTCGGCGATGAATGTCCACGGACCGTTGAATGTATTGCTTGCATAGACTTTATACGTCTCGTTAGAAGTTCCGTCATCTCCTTCGAAGACCGTGAAATTTCCTAAAATAGGTGTATTTTGTCCCATATCGAGAACAATTTGCCCGTTGTTGTTCAGGGGAACATATTTACCGTCCGGTTTTCCGAGTGCCCAGGATGTATGGGCATTTATGACTGGTGTGGAAGCATTGTCTATATCCGCTTCGACGAGTTTGAATGCGTAGTAATCTGCTGTTGTATCCGGTGCAAGGGATATGTCGAGTTTCGTTCCGGAATCGCTGTATACCTGTACACCCGAAATTGTTTTTTCTCTATATCCGTTTGCCCATGCTTCCACCGTATATGTTCCGGGTAGAAGATCCCTGAAATAATCGCCTGTTTCACGATCGGAAAAAACAGGCCAATCGATTTCGGTAATATTTATAACACTTTCCTTAATGGTATCGCCTGTAACGGAATCGATTACATATCCGTGAATGCCCTGCCCGGCTTTGTTGATTGTAGCGAGCATGGCACCCCTGTTTATATGCCAGGTCGAGTCCAATTCGGTAGAATCCGGCATAAATTCGTGACATAGTTCTATGGTAACATCGTCAACTCCGTCTATTCCGTAAGAATAATCGTTTAAATCTCCGGTAGTTTGATACCAGTCGTATCCCTCCGTAACCCAGTATGAGTCACCATGCGCCGTAGTGGAATCTCCGTATATCTGTGCATATTGATAGATCATAGTGCTATCCGCAGCTCTATTCGGAGTGTAGTTCCACACGTAATTAACAGCCGGATGATATGTGTGATATGAAAGCCCCAACGTGAAATTTTCTCTTTGACTCCACTTGTACATCGCTTCCGTTTCCGGTTGTCCGTATGCTTTTGTGTCTCCTCCGTCAGCAGTCCACATATATCCGTAGTTTCTGTTAAGATCTATGTCATTTGCATTGTGTCTTGTTTGAGCTTCGTGTCCATCGGGGTTGAATATAGGCATTATCCATATTTCTCTGTTATCAACGAGGTCTGTTATGTATGAATCCGTTCCGTATTTTTCGGTAAGATAGGCGATTAGATACAACGGAATTTCCGATGAGGGCCATTCGTTTCCATGATGACAACCTACGATTCTAACTTCGGCTTCATCTTCCTTTTTATTCGGATTATCGGAGATTTTCATTGCAAGGATCAATCGTCCGTTGACGGAATATCCGATTGTATCGAGTTTACAAATCGAAGAATTTGCATTTGCTATTGAGTCCATTATAACTACCGTTTGGGCGTATGTATGATAATGTCCCGTTAGCGATGTATCGATTCTTGCTCCTCTTTTAATCCCTTCGGCTGTGTATTTTTGTATATCGGGTATCAATACTTTCGGGGAGAATCCGAGAGATTTTAATTCATCAAGTTGCTTATCCTTAATATAGAGTGTGAAGACGGTTCCCTGTCTATCGACAATATCAAATTTTCCTCTGTAAATCGTTTTAAAATTGTTTCGGTTGTGAACGTCGATTTCTACGAGCATATCCTTAGCAAAAAGCGGTAGTGTTATTAAAACAAACATCAAAATAAGTAAAAACTTACGCATTTAATCCTCCTTTTAAGGCGGGTGAGGAATTAAGGCGGGTGAGGAACTCACCCGCCTTAAAACAGTTTATCGTATAACCATGAATTTCTTTGTGATCGGTTCTTTCCCAATGTTGACATTTATGAAGAATATGCCGCGATGTAACTTAGATATATCAATATTTTCTCTGTGATATCCGCTTTCGAGTTTTCCGAAATTGTG
>QNBC01000122.1 GCA_003641665.1 candidate division TA06 bacterium | reverse complement strand
TCTTTTAGCAATATCAAGAATACTGTTTATTTCGTTATCAGTAAGCTCTTCGAAGATAGGAATCTTTCTAAATATATCAAAATTCATATTTTCATTATATCATTTTTATTGTTCTTTTGCAAGATAGATAGGGAAAAATATGTGAGAAAAGACTAAATTCGCATTAGACCTTTTCTCACATATCATATGCAGATCAATCATCCAAAAGTCTTTTTTGACCTTCAAGTTTTCTCAATTCGGTAATATCTTGCGTGACTTCAAGGGTTCCGAGGTAATTGCCCTCATTGTCTCTTACGGGAAAATAGTTTATATATATGAATTTATCGCCGAGTTGAAGCCAGAAAGGAGCATCCTCTCTTTTTCCCGCTTTGAAATCATCGAGTATTTTATTTACCATATCCAAACTCTTCTTTGGATGACAATTTTGTACTTTTCTCCCTATGTCCATCTTTGTTCGTGGGAAAATTCTGCCTCTTTTCGGGGAATTGAAGTATTTTACCGTATCGTTTGCGTCGACAAAAGAAATATCCACAGTTAAATTGTCCATTATCTTTTCAATTGTTTCTATTGGTAAGCTCTTTAAGTTCATAAGACCTCCTTATTTGTTAAAAATATCCGAGATTATCACATTCTTCTTTAACATCAGCCCATTCCTCATCGGTAAATGTTTCAAGAGCGGCGGGATAAAGTATGTTCTCCTCTTTTCGTGTATGGTTTGCAAAAGTTTCTATTAGGAGAACAATCACTCCTTGAAGTTCCGAAACAAAATCCTTGTAGTCCATAGTCCCAAATTTATCGAGTGTTTTTAAAATCTTTTTCTTGTCGTCCTTCATTTCCGTATGTTCATTCCACATGATTTTCGGAGCTTCTTCAACACCGTGTCGTTCGAGAATAGGAAACAGCGTGTTTTCCTGTCGTATATTGTGATTTTCCGCTTCCATAAGTTTATCTGCAATTTCCTTCATTTCTTTGTATTCATCCGCAATGTCATCGAATCCTTTTTTATCTTTAATCGATTTTACTATGTCGTAAAATCGGTTCATCAGAGCCAATATTTCCCTGTGATCCTCCTGAAATCTGTGGATTGGATGATCTTCGGGTACGGATAAGTCGGGATTCTCGATCTGATCTTTGAAAAGCTCGAGATGAATATCGCATGCAGATGCTATATCATCAAGGGAATAGCCTTCCTGAACAAGTTCCCCTTCGGCTATTGCAATTATGAGAGGATCAGCCTTGTCGAGAGTATCTTTGAATTGTTTTTTTAACTTCTCTAGCTCTTCAGGAGATTCTTCTTTCTTTAAAGATTTTAAAATTTCCTTTATCTTGTCCTTTGCTTCTTTAAAATTGCCTTTTCCTTTATTGAATTTTACTACCATATTTACCTCCGGTAAAATTACTGATTTTTGTCTTTTTAAAATAATCTTTAAAATCATTTTTCATTTTTGTGAATAACCCGTTGTAAATACACCGGTCAAAAGGACATGTTACTCTATTTAGAGGGCATGTTGTCTCACTTATCGGTCCTTCGATTGATTCATATATATCAAGTAATGAGATTGAGGCTGGCTCTCTTTTAATAATATAACCTCCTCCCGGCCCCTTTCGCGATTTTATAAATCCTTTCTTTGCAAGAATCTGCAAGATCTTATGAAGATGGTGGGGCGAGGCTTGGATGCGTTTTGCAAGTGTATCAACATTTAATGTTTTTCCCTCTCCGCTATCGGCAATTAGCACAAGGCTGTAGATTGCGATTTCAACCGATTCGGGCATGTTAATTATATTACTCATAATAACCTCTCATTATAGTGGTATTATAATACTAAATTGCTAATATGTCAAGGGGGTATTTTTATAAAAAGATGGATAAGTATAAATTGAAATTTATATTGAGATATCAAAATATGGCATAATGAAAAGGATATATTTCTGCCATTTTTCTCGCTGAAATTAAAAAAGAGGGTAGTTTATTCTACCCTCTTGTAATTTCATAAAAAAACGTCTTTTATCCGACAATGGATGAAACCATCACGGCTTTTATGGTGTGGAGTCTGTTCTCCGCTTCGTCGAAAACCTTTGATGCTTTGCTCTCAAATACCTCTTCAACCACTTCCATATCGTGAATACCGTTTGTATGGTGTGCTGGAAGGCAGTGCATAAAAATCGTATGCCCCTTTCCAGTTGCCGCCATAAGTTCGGGATTTACCTGAAACGGTTTCAAGGATTCGATTCTCTCCTGAATCCCGGGTTTGTTTTCTTCTCCCATGGAAACCCAGACATCCGTATAAATTATATCGGCATCCTTGACAGCGGCTTTTGGATTTGCTGAAAAATCGATTATAGAACCGGTCTCCTTTGCAACATCCTTAGCGTAATCGATAAGTTCTTTTTCCGGCCAGAGATTTTCCGGAGCCCCGATTGTATAATTCATTCCCATTTTCGCACAACCGAGCATGAGAGAATTTGCCATATTGTTTCTTCCGTCACCAACATATGTCATTTTAAGCCCTTTAAGGGAGCCGAAGTTTTCCATAACGGTCATTAAATCGGCAAGGACTTGCGTAGGATGATATTTATCCGTAAGCCCGTTCCATACGGGAACCCCGGAATATTTTGCAAGAGTATCCACTGTTTCCTGTTTGAAACCACGGAATTCGATTCCGTCAAACATCCTGCCGAGGACTCGAGCCGTATCTTTTACGGACTCCTTTTTGCCGAGTTGAATATCATTTATACCGAGAAATTCAGGATGAGCTCCTTCGTCAGCTGCTGCAACGGCAAAAGCCGAACGGGTTCTTGTCGATGATTTTTCAAAAATGAGAGCTATGCTTCTGTTTACAAGCCTTCTTGGGAATATTCCGGAACGTTTTTCCGCCTTCAAATCCATGGAAAGTTTTAAGAGATAGTCGATTTCATAAGGGGTGAAATCCCTAAGCGTAAGAAGTGATCTTCCTCTCAAATTGAATGCCATACTAACCTCCGTTAATTTATGTTAAACAATAAAAGAACATAATCAATTTCAAGTGGAGTATATCAAATTAAATAAATATTTCAACATGAAATTTTGTGTCGGTATTCAGACAATTATGAACCTTTACAAAATTGTTCAATTGTCGTAATATACTTTAATCGATAGGAGGTTATATGAAAAAAATAATACTTGTTTTAGCCTTTGTTATACCTTTAACCCTTACATATTCTTCACCTTTATTTAAGAATCCTGTAATTTCGCCGGATGGGAAGAAACTGCTTTTTTCCGTACATGGAGATATTTTCGAAGGGAATATTGACGGTGGAAGAGCGTACTCCATTACGAACAATCCTTCTTTGGATGGTTCTCCCATATACAGTAGTGATGGGAACTACATAGCATTTTCATCGGATAGAAACGAAATATCGAGAAAAATCTATGTTTATGACAGAAAAGGGGATTCGATTTATCAGGTAACATACGGAAGGGGATATGACTATCCTCTCTTTTTCGACAATGATAAAATTGTGTTTCTTTCACGATACAGGGGATATGGCAGTTTTGTTTACAGTGTCCCTGTTAATGGAGGAGTGCCTGTAAAATTCTTTTACGGACAAGCTACAAACATGGATGCCAATGATAAATATATTGCATACGAATACGGTTATATCGGAAGACATAGGTATAAATACAAAGGTAGCGCGGGTTATGATATTTACCTGAAAATTAGAAAATCAAAAAAGCCCGTAAGGAAAATTACAACTTACAAGGGAAACGACATAAAACCAAAAATCAGAGGGAACTACATATATTACATTTCCTCAATGGAAGGGGATAAATACGATATTTACAGATACGATATGGAAACGAAGAAAATCACAAGAATAACAAAAGAACCGCACAATATAAAAACATTTGATGTATCCAAGGACGGCAAGATAGTGGTATTCGAAGAGGATTATATGCTATACAAAATGTCTTTGCCCGGTGGCGAACCGGCGAAATTGGATTTCTCCGTCTCTCCGGATATGGCAAAAGGGGAAACGTACTTCAAGGAAATCGATAAAGTGAGTGACTATTCCGTATCGCCTATTAATGATAGTCTATTCGCTATAAATGCCTTTGGAGAAATATTCCTATACTATCCGGGTATTTTTAATAAAAACATAACAAATTCCCCATATTGGGATAAAACTCCACGACTGAATAAAGACGGTTCGATTTATTTTGTATCGGACCGAAACGGGTATTTCAATATATACAAAACGGATACACTCGGGAATCTCCGGGTAATTACAAAGGATACTCTTCCCGAAAGAATCAGATATGTATCAAGTAAAAAAAGCGGGAAATTGATATACACAACACCTATTGCTTTGTACATGACAAATAACGGGAAGACAACAAAACTGGATAGTGGTTCCATATACAACGTTATTGTTTCGCCGCAAGAACGATATATCGCCTACTCGAAATTAAATCGGGACGGCCAATCCTATAGCGTCAGTAATATTTATGTCTATGATACTAAGGAGGGAAAAGTCCACAGACTGACTAATCAAGGATTCAATGCAGGCCCTATTTCCTTTTCACAAGACGGTAAAAAACTCTATTTCACATTAAATTACAACATACGCAGATTGGAATACTACAGCGACCTCTATGTTCTTGATCTGACGAAACCCGATGTTCTCTATAAAAAATTGATTATTAAGAAAAAGGATGAAAAGAAGAAGAAAGAGGACAATGAAAAGGGAGAGAAGGAGAAAAGAGATGTTAATATTGTCTATAAGAACATAGAGGAGAGAAGCAGGCAGCTAACACATTTTAAACATCTAAGTTATGCAATACCGTCCTTTGATAGAACGTTTATTATTGTTGCCGTTCCCAATTATAAAAATTTGGATTTCTATAAGATAAATTTGAAGAAAAAAAATGGTGTTTACGATTACACCCCCAAATTTCTCTTTAAAGTTTCAAACTCCGGCAGAAGAGGGATTAGCAACATTAGACTGTCGGAAGACGGGAAATTTCTATACTATATATCAAATAACCGACTGTTTTCGGTAAATCTAAGCAAAAAATCACCTGAGCCTGTTTCATTTTCTTTTAATCTCAAAATTGATAAGAAAAAGTACTATAAAGAATTGTTTAATGCTGCCTGGTTGATGTTACAC
>QNBC01000121.1 GCA_003641665.1 candidate division TA06 bacterium | reverse complement strand
ATTCCCTCTTATTAGGGTATTATCAGCCAATTAATGCTGTCATTCCGAACTTGTTTCGGAATCTCATTCTTGCCGGTCAATATGTTCATACCTATCTACCCATAAATTCCTTTATTATGTTGACATCAACGGATTAATTTTATATAATCAAGTCCTAAAATTGGGGCGTCGGCAAGCGGCAAGCCACGGGTTTTTGGAGCCCGCATTCGTAGGTTCGAATCCTACCGCCCCAGTAGTAATTTATTTTTTATAAAGGAACGGTTATGTATAAAAAATTAAAAATTTTTGCCGGCAACTCGAATCTTCCGCTTGCGAGGGAAATAGCGGAACATATGGAAAGACCCCTTGGGTCGGCTATTGTAACGAGATTTTCGGATGGAGAGATATGGGTTAAGTTGAATGAAAATGTAAGAGGAGCGGATGTATTTATCATTCAACCGACATTTCCTCCGTCGGATAATTTGATGGAGTTGTTAATTCTTATTGATGCTGTGAAGAGGGCATCAGCGAAAAGGATTACTGCAGTTATACCGTATTACGGATATGCTCGCCAGGATAAGAAGGATGAGCCCCGCGTACCGATTTCAGCTAAATTAATAGCCAATTTACTTACGACGGCAGGGGCGAATAGAGTTCTAACGGTGGATTTGCATTCGGAAACGATACAGGGTTTCTTTGATATTCCTGTTGATCATTTGTATGCGGAACCTGTTCTTGTGGAGTACATAAAAAGCAAGAACATGAAAAATATTATTGTAGTATCTCCCGATGCCGGGAGCGTTAAAAGAGCACGGCATTTTGCAAGGCGTTTGGGAGATGTCCCCATTGCGATTATTGATAAAAGAAGACCGAGACCAAACCAGGCTGAGGTCATGAATATAGTAGGGAATGTGAAGGGAAAGAATTGTATTATTATAGACGATATAGTTGATACGGCGGGAACATTGGTGGGAGCGGCAAAAGCGTTGAGGAAAAAGGATGTGAAATCGATAACCGTTTGTTGTACGCATAGTTTATTGTCCGGTAATGCAATAGAAAGGATAGCAAGTGCCGAGATAGATCAATTCATTACGACGAATACTATTCCGATAGTGGAGAATAAGAGGCTTGATAAAATGGTGGTCTTATCATTAGCGAGTTTACTAAGCAAAGCAATCAATATTATACACGAAGAAAAATCGTTGAGTACATTATTTTATTAGAATATAGGAGGCTTATATGAACGAATTTAGCATCAAGTTGAATATCAGAAAGAGGATGGGGAAAGAAGAGGCGAAAAAATTGAGAAGAGAAGGGATAATCCCTGGTATTGTGTATGGTGCCGGAGAAGAGACGATCCCCATAAAGATGGACAATAAATCACTTCTTAATTTGTTGAGAAAAATACCTTCGGAAAGTACCGTTATAAATCTCGATATAGAAGGGGAAAATAAAATGGGAATCATTCAAGATATGCAAACGCACCCTTTATATGGCATTCCCACCCATGTTGATTTTAGAATAGTCCATAAAGGAGAAACAGTTAAGGTCACCGTTCCGGTCGTACTTGAAGGTGTTGCCGCAGGTGTTAAAGAGGGCGGATTATTGGAGCAGGTTATTTATGACATAGATATAGAAACAACACCGATGAATATGCCTGAAAAAATTGTTTGCGATGTTACCGACATGAAAGTAGGAGATAAAATTTATGTAAAGGATCTTGAGGTTGGGGAAGCCAAAATTCTTCACAATCTTGAGAATGTTATTGCGGAAGTTGTTGTCCCTCATGTACATGTTGAAGAAGTTCCGGAAGAAGAGGTTGAGGAAGAAGAAATTCAGGAACCTGAAGTTATAAACGAGAAGAAAGAAGAGGAAAAATCGGAATAGATGAAAAGACTGGTAATCGGTTTGGGTAATCCCGGAGATGAATACCGTAATACGAGGCATAATATAGGTTTCATGGTGGCGGATCGCCTTGCTGAAGTGTTGAAAAAGCGTTTTTCAGCGGGGAAAGGAGAATATTCATGCTTTGAATGTGATGTTCAAAGGCAACATTTAATAGTTGCGAAACCGACTACCTACATGAATTTGAGCGGTAGAGCTGTTGCAGAGTTGGTAGATCTCTACAATATAGATGAAAGCGGAATGATGGTTGTCTGCGATGATTTGAATCTTCCCTTCGGACAGATAAGGATAAGGGAAAGGGGGAGTTCCGGAGGACACAAAGGACTGGAATCCATTATTTATTCGCTTGAAAATGATAGATTCCCGAGGCTCAGAGTCGGAATCGGATGTCCCGAGGATACCGAGGCAAGAGATTATGTTTTGGCGGAATTCAAGGAGAATGAAAAAGCGGTATTGAACGGAGTTATCAATGATGCCGCCGAAGCCGTTTTGGAATGGGTGAATAGGGGAATAGTTTCTGCAATGAATAGGTTCAATGTAAAGTTAACACACTAATAGGAGGTGTATTTTGCACAATTACGAAAGTCTCTTTATACTAAATCCTGAACTTGATGAAACTGCCATGGACAATCTTATTGATTTCATACAAAAATCGATGGAAAAGTCAGGTAAAGTTAAAGAGGTTAACCGCTGGGGACTAAAAAGATTGGCTTATCCCATCAAAAAACATGATAACGGATTCTATGTTTTGTTTGAGTATGAGTCAAAGCCAGAGGTTATCTCCAAACTTAAAGAAGAATGGAAGATCAAAGATGGCATAATCAGATTTAATGTCATCAGGAAAAAGTAGGTGTATTTATGGCTGAATTGAAAATGCCCAACATCAATAAGATAATCATAACGGGAAGATTAACGAGAGATCCTGATGTTAGGTTCACTAAGTCCAATCAGGTTGTTGTCAATTTTGATATAGCCAATAACCATGTTTACAGAGATGGTGCGACTAACGAATGGAAGAAATTGACAACATTTATCCGTGTTACGCTATACGGTAATCTTGGTGACAGAGTGAAAGAAAAATTGCATAAAGGTACACCGGTATTCGTCGAGGGCAGATTACAAGAGGAAACCTGGACAACTTCGGATAATCAACAGAGAAAAGCATATAAAATCATAGGAAGCAAAATTCAGATACTTGAAAAGAGCGTCGAATATGCAGATGCCGTAATTGATAAAGATGAAGAGGTACCTGAAAACGAACCCGAAGTAAAAACAAAAGACAGTGAAGAATTGGATGATCTTCCGTTTTAGAAGGAGGTAATATGGTAAGAAAACAAACCAAATGCAGATTTTGCAATGATGAAAATCTTGAAATAGATTATAAAAACGTTGATTTGCTCAAGCAATTTATAAGTGATACAGGGAAAATTCTCCCGAGAAGAGTTACAAAAGTATGTCTAAAGCATCAGAGAAAACTCTCGAAAGAGATTAAAAGAGCAAGAGAAATGGCATTGATTCCATTTGTGGTTGACATATACAAATAAGGGAGAAGCGTTATGGAAATTATTTTATTGAAAGAGATGGAAAAGCTCGGAAACATAGGAGATGTGGTTAAGGTTAAGGATGGATATGCACGAAACTTTTTATTGCCAAAAGGTTATGCCATTGTAGCCAACGAAAGTAACCTCAAAAAGGTACGACATATCATTTCATCGGCAAAGAAAAAACTTGTAAAACAAAAAGAAGATGCCGAAGCGTTGAAAGAAGCATTATCAAAACTCTCTTTAACCGTTACTGCAAAAGCTGGAGAAGAGGACAAATTGTACGGTTCCGTGACTACAGCGGACATCGAGGCTCTTCTAAAAAAAGAGGGTTATGAAATTGATAAGAAGAAAATAATTCTCGAAGAGTCCATTAAAAAACTCGGTGTTTACGATGTAAAGATAAAGATTCATCCCGAGGTTATCGCTACCATTAAATTATGGGTAGTAAAAGAGTAGATTTCATAATGAGGAGGGTTTTATTAACCCTCCTGTTTTTTTTCGTTTCGGCAGCCCTTTTTGCCAACAATAATGAACAAGCTATCCTCAATTACACGAAAGCACAGTATCTTTCTCAGGAAGGTAAGATTGATAAAGCTGAAAAGCTCTATATAAAGGCTTACAGACTTTCCAAACTCCCTGAAATCTTAAGTGCATTAATAAGAGATGAAATATCATACAATCGTTTTAAAAAGGCGAATCGTTGGATTAAAGAGTACGAAAAAAACTTTGGGATTGATTCCACAATATTGAAGATAAAAGCCGTTTATTTCTTCGATTTGGGGGAGAATGATTCTTTGCCGGATATATATGATAAATTGTATGATTTGGGTGTGCGAGATAATAATTTTATAACTGTTTACATAAACGAATTGTTTAACAGTAAAGAATACGATAAATCATTAAAAATTCTTAATGAGAATAAAGCAATAATTCCGTTGTCTGTTTATTATAGAAATAAGGCTCTTTTATTTGACGCTCTAAAAGAATATGATAGCAGTTTATTATATTTTGATTCTTTGAAGACATTGGGGGACAGTTTTACCAATTATGCGATTACGGGGAAAGCAATGGTCTATGAATCTAAAGGAGATTTAACGGAAGCAATTAGTTTATATGAACAAATCCCGGGTAATATCTATGTAAAGAATAAACTTGCAGAGCTCTATTATCAAACGGATAAATTTTCTAAACTGAAAGGTGTTTTGGACACACTTCTATATATAAACCCGAATAATGCACGTTACTGGAGATACATGGGAAGAATGGCCGAGAAAGAGGATAGTATACAATATGCATTTGCCTATTATTTCACTTCCCAGGGATTGGATTCTACGGAATATCTTTCATGTTATTTCCTCGGCAACTTATATGCGATTTATAAAGATTTTAACAGTTCCGAAAAATGGTACAAAAAATCGATAGAACGATATCCGGGTTTCAAAGATGGCTATTATAAGGTCATTTTGTCGGACATTCAACTGTCGAAAACAGATTCGGCATGGGTCTATTTGAATAAAGCGCTCAAACATTTTACTTTCGATGATACGGATTACATTTACAATTTGGAAGGGCAACTATTATACGCAAAAGAAGAATATGACAAGGCAAAACCGTATCTTTTAAGATTTGTTGATGATGAATATAATGCCGTGCTATTGGCGGATATATACGCATCGGAAGATAGTGTGAGTGAAGCGATAGCAATTTACAGGAAATTGATTGTAAAAGACTCTACTAATGCCGATCTCTATAATAATTTGGGATATACAATGGCAGAAGTTTGCGATACCTGCAATTTGGATACCGCTGAGTATTATATAGATAAAGCCATTGAGATATCCCCTGAGAATCCCTATTATCT
>QNBC01000120.1 GCA_003641665.1 candidate division TA06 bacterium | reverse complement strand
CCGAAAATCTCCTATTGATAAGGAATGACACGGCATTTTTAAGAAACAATAATCTGTTTATTGCAGAAAAGAGGGATAGTTGGATTAAAATATTTATTTACGATATAAAATCCGTTGCGGCAGGTAATGATTCTTTAAATTTCGGAGCATTTTTAAGAAGAATAAGAGATAAAACAAATACAATCTATTTTATTTGGCAGGATTTAAATGGAATTATTGCTGCAACAGGGAACATTAGTAGAATATCAAGTATAAATTCCGATACTTTCCTTACCAATGCCCTTAGAAGCGGTAGTTATAAATACAGATTTATCACATTTGAAGGGAAAAAAGGAGTAGAGATTGTTAAATGTATAAATAAAGATCAAAACCAAATTCTCAGGATTTGCTTTAATGCAGTTCCTCTTTATACTGCGATTAAAAAAGTATTTTTTATGTTTATAATTTTGTCTGTTCTGATTTTAACTGTTGCCATTGCTATTTTTATGCTCCTATATAACAAAAGGAGAATTGATATAATAACTCAGGAGAACCTTTTTAATAGAGAGATTATAAAAAGTGTTTTTAATGGAATAGAATCACCTGTAGTTATATTTGATGGGAAAGGTAGCATTATTCTGAAAAATCGATATTTTGACGAAATCGAAGATGAATTGATTAGAGTTCGTTCTCTTGATAATCTGAATGATGAGACCATAGAGATAGATAAACGATTATTTTCCGTGTTTTTATCCAATATTGATGTAGAAAATACGGAGAAAGTATATAAATTGGCAATATTTATAGACAGAACGGATCGAATTCACCTTGAAGAGGTAGAGAGAGAACAAAAAAGACAGAAAGAAAATGAAGAATTCATTGCAGAATTTGCCCATCAGGTAAAAAATCCACTCAATGCAATTTCAATGGCTGCTCAACGATTGCTGTCAAGCAGAAAATTTGATGAAGAGATTGTCGGTATCATTTATGAAGAGATTTCGCAATTAAACAAGAGAATTGGTGAGTTTTTGGAGAAAATCAGAGAGAATAGCAAGGATAAAATCTGCATAAATGATGTTCTATCTGATATTTGTAGGCTTTATAGAATTGAAACCGATGAGAAAGATATTAAGTTATTATGCAATATACCGGAAGAACGCTACTATTTGAGTATTAAGAAAATCGACATTACGAATATAATGAACAATCTGATAAAAAATGCTATTGAATCTTTTGAAAAAGAACGAAGAGAAGGGAAGTACATTAAAATATTGTTGGAGAAAAAAGAAAAGAGTGTCGTAATTGTGGTTGAAGATAACGGAAAGAGAATCAGGAATGAATCCGTTAAAAAAATATTTGAAAAAGGTTACAGTGAAAAATCATCAGGAACCGGGTTGGGGCTTTATGTTGTAAAAAAGATAATTGAGAGGTACAATGGTGAAATAGAATTGATTTTACCTGATACCGGCTGCAAGATATTCAAAATCGGTTTCAGATATGGTAGAATGTGATATATGATTGATGAGATAAGAAAGTTAAAAGCTATTGCTTGCGGTGTAAGACTTAGAATATTGAATGTTTTATTGCATAAAGAAGAGGGGCTTTTTGTGTGTGATTTGGTTAATATATTGGGGATTCACCAATATAACATTTCAAAACATCTAATGATTCTGAAAAATGTTGGTCTTGTATCAGATAAAAAAGTGGGACGTTCGGTCCTTTATAAGATTAATTCGGAGAATAGTGTGATTATAAATTTTATAAAAAGTATGGATTTGAATCGCTACCCTGAATACAAAAAGGATATCGAGAAATTAGACGGATTTTTATAAATTTTCCATTACTTTATCCTCATTCAATAACATATATTAAGATGCCAATAAATTAAAATATCAAATAAGGGTTGACTTTTTGTAATTATATGCATATATTCGCATATATGCACATAAAGGAGGTTTGCATGAAGAAAATCACAATTGCAATCATATTTGGTATAATTCTTTTAGGTAATGTCACAGGAATAAATGCGTACTATTTGCCTCCGAGGACGTTTCATAAGAGGATTCTATTACTAAAGATGTTTAATTTTTATTCCGATTTTCAATCTGATAATTCTTTTGCAAATGTAACAGGATTTAAGGAGCAATATGGCATAACGGATAATATAAATATTTATGCTAAGCAATCCGTTTTTATATATAAAAAAATGGGAATGAAAATCGGCAAGGGGTTTGGTGATATGAGGCAGGGAATAATATTTAAATTGCCAGGTTTTCGGAAAAGAAACAATATTGAAGCAATAATTTCTTTAAAGATTCCAACCGGATATGTGGCAAAAAGGAATGGGGAAATTTCTCTTGGTAGTGGCACATACGATACCTATTTTGAGATATTGGGGAATTGTTTCTACAGATTGTTAGAGTTGCGGTATTACACATCTTTTGTCAAAAAAATAGGAAATAACATTAATATATCGGAAAGTGACAATTTTCTCACTGTTGCTGGTCATCTGTTTAAGGGCAAAGTGGTGTTAATGTCAAGTTTAACATATAATTATAGATTCAATAATAAATCGTATAATTCCACATTCATCGAAGAGTTGCTTTACAAATTTAATAGGAGAATATTTATCAAAGCAGGTGGATTTATACCGGTAGAGGAAAATAATATTGTAAAATCCAATTATAAGGTCCTTGCCGAATTCTACTATTTCTTATATTAACGGAGGAAAAAATGGAAAGGCTTGATAAGTTTGTAAAGAAAAATATGATATTATTGGTACTATTATTTCTTGTTCTTGGTTTGCTGACGGGGAGATATGTTAATCCGGGTACTTTGAAAATATTAAAAAGGTTTATAATTCCGTCTGCATTTCTTATGCTCTGGGCAATGATGATTAACATGGATTTAAGTAAATTTGTTAATGCTTTGAGATATCCGAGAGAGCTCCTAATCGGCTCAATTATGTCACTCGTTGTAGCTCCGCTTATAATGTATCCCATTGCTCTTGTTATAACCAAGGATCCGAATATATTTGCTGGATTGATGCTTGCAGGTTTGGTTCCGCCGGGTGGTTTTATAACATATTGGTCGGGGATATTGGGAGCAAGTCTCCCCCTTGCAGTTGCAATCCAGTTAGTTACGTTTGTTATCGCCATTATTTGGGTTCCCTATGGAATGAAATTTGCTATAGGAGATAAGATCAATATGAACATATTCGTATTAATTAGGAGTATATTGATTCTTGTCGTTGGCCCGTTTTTACTTGCCGTGGGGACAAGGGAGATATTACTAAGAAAAACAGGTAAAACCGGGTTAAAACGCATTACTCCGAGCTTACATTTTATATCGTCTCTTATGGCATTTTATCTGGTTTTTGCAGGAACAAGCTTAAAAGCTCTGTTCATTTTCAAACATCCCGGTTTAATAATATTACCTATAATCGGTGCGTTTTTTTATTATTTATTCATGTTTCCTCTTTCTTATTTTGTTTCAAAGAGGATTTTTAAATTGTCCTTTGAAGAATCAATTCCGGTTGTTTACGGTGCTTCCACTAAAAATCTATCTATTGCCATGGGACTTGCTATTTCCACATTCGGTCCCCTTGCATTGATGGGTGTTGTATCGGCACTGATTATTCAAATGCCAATGGCATCGATTTGGTACAAGGTATTTGAGAGAATTTCGAAAAAACGGGAAACACTTGGGACGGCAATTGTCGAAGAGGCGGAAGAAATGGAAAAAGAAACAGTATCAAAATTATAGGAAGGTTTGGAAAGTGTAAAAAGAAAGATTTAAATATAAAAATGCGGGGTTATACGGTATCGATTAGTAGAATTTATTTCAATTTTGTCCCGCAAAACAGACTCAAATTACTAATATATTTCATTTTTCCGCATGTCATTGTTCTATTTCCTGTTATATTGTAATACGATTATTTTCTCAACACCTGAGTTGTTGACATAAATTCAGGGAGACAAATAAGATTCATTATACCTATGCTGATATGGGTCATTATTCAGAACAATATACATGGATTATTCCCTCTTATTAGGGTATTATCACCCAATTAATGCTGTCATCGTGTGTAGTATAATGTTGCAAAATTAACAGATTAGAATAGAATTAAGAAAAGTAAAAGTACTAAAATATGGGAAGGAAGTGATATAGATTTAAGCCGTCATAGGTCATCAAAGACCGTTCAGAATGTTAATCTCACTTCCTTTCCTCCCAAAATCTGAACAGTACGTTAGGCATAAAGCCTGTACCGCGATGATAGATTCGGGAGTATCCCATATAACAGTACATCACCTTATAATAAGGAGTTAAAATGAAAAAGTCAATAGGACTGGACATTGGAAAGGAAGAGATTGAAGTATCCATATTTGATGGAGAGAAACACAGAAGCGGCAGATATAAAAACACAAAAGCGGGATTAAACAGAATGGTAAAGGATTTCAGAGAGGAGGGGGAATGTACCATAACGATGGAAGTAACGGGGACATATCATTTAAAGTGTGCCTATAAGCTCTATGAAAAAGGTTTTGATGTAAGAGTAGAGAATCCTCTTGTTATAAAGAGATATAGTGAATTAAAATTAAGGAGAATAAAGACAGATAAGGTAGATGCGGGTACAATAGCGAGTTTTGGGTATAAAGAGGAGCCGAGAGTATTTAAACCCCTCGGTAAAGAGAGGATGAAATTAAAAGTATTAGTTAAGGAGATAGAGCAGATACAGAGAGACATAAATCGGAATGTAGGAAGGATTGAGGCATTGAAGCAATATCCTGAAAAAATGACGGAATCAATAAAAAGGTTTAGGAACAGGAACAAAAGAATGAAAGAGGACATAAAGCGGATACAGAAAGAAATAGACGAAATCATTAAATGTAATGAACAATACAGGGAAATCGCCAGGAGTTTAAAAACGATTATTGGAGTAGGAGAGCGGTTATCCGGTGCAATAATAGCCCATATGGGGGCATATGAAGGCTTTGAATCGGCAAAACAGGTGGCATCATTTGTAGGAATAACCCCTACATTAAGACAATCGGGCAGATCCCTGCACAGGGAAGGTGGTATAAGCAAGATGGGGAATAAATATCTCAGATCACTTCTTATGATGTGTGCCAAATCTGCTGTTCAATATAATCCGCAATGTAAGGCGTTAAGTGATAGGTTAAAAACCAAAGGTAAAACATACCATGAAATATTAATATCAGCGGGACATAAATTGCTAAGGCAAACATATGGAGTATTAAAAAGCGGACAGGATTACGACAGAAATTATATAAATAATAAAATGATTTTATTATCTACTTGACACAGTACATTCT
>QNBC01000119.1 GCA_003641665.1 candidate division TA06 bacterium | reverse complement strand
TGATAATACCCTAATAAGAGGGAATAATCAATGTATGTTGTTCTGAATAATACCCCAAATCAGCGTAGGTTTAATACATCTCGTTTGTCTCCTCGGGGCTTGTGCTGAATTTATTTCAGTATCGTTTCAGGGTCTCGTATACCAAAGAAAGTTTATTATATATAACAGTTTTCTGAAAATCATTTTATGGTTCCAATATGATAATCGTTTTACAAAAGGTGGTAAGCATGTCTATACCACGTGCCGTAGAAGAGAATATGGAAGAATTTAGAATTATCATAAAATGCCCATAAAAGGTGATATTACATGTAATTCGATCATTGAAAATGATTTAAGACCGTAGGAAACGCAATGAAGAAGCCGGGATATATAGTAAATTATACCGAAGGGTATTTCAGTAGAAAGTGGCTATGAGATGAGTTTTTTGTATCGTTCTATGGTGTCTTCTATTTCCGGGATACTAAAATTCCTTGCAAATCGTTTAATCTCATTGTTTTCGTGAACGAGAATTATAGTTGGAACTGTAAAAACGAGCATCTGTCCCGCTACCTCGGGATGTTCCGTAACATCGACAATTTCGAGCTCAATCTCATTTTCATTAGAAAGTATTTTCGCTTTTTCCAGCACGGTCTTACATACGTTGCATTGATCGTTTTTAAAGTAAATTATTTTCATCAAAACCTCCTAAACTCGCAAAACGCATATTAATGCAATATGACCGAAGTGTCAATCTGTTTATAAAAATCTAACGAAAGGAGATAGGGTGTAATTGCGAAAGTTAATCATTCACTTCTCTTTTTATATGAAATTTATTAAAAAAAATTGCTTTTTTTCTATGATGAAAAACGTAGCTGATACAGGGAAATTTCGCAGTGTCATTAAAAAAAGTACCGTATATAATCGGATATTTTTGAATATCGTTTATATAGGACACTTGATTCATATTTGTAAGTTATGTATAATGCTATTGCTGCTTTTAAATGTATTTGGAAAATACGGATTTAAAATTATGTATGTTTTTCGGGAGGTGGGTCTATGAATAACAAAAGGAAAAAAAAGATAACTTTTGATGAAGAGCTTTACGACATGTGGGCTGAAAGGTTTCTTGAATTTAAGATTTGGAAGAAAGGTGATTTCGAAAGTCTTTTGAATGAAAATAAGATTCCTTTCAAAAAAAATGATAGTATTATTACACTTCAGAAAAAGGCGAAAAAATTATCAGGAGTTGCAATTCTGAAATTCGCATTAGAAATAAGCACTAATAAAGAAATAGTTGAACTAGCCAACGATTTTAGAAACGATATGGGCATGCAGGATGTATTATTTAACTACTTGCTCCAATTTTCCAGAGATGCTATTTTGTATTGGCATTCTGACTATTGTATGTGTCATTTGCTAAAATTTTATAACTTGAAATGCGATTATCGTTGTGTGGATCTGTTACGTGATGATAGGTGGGAGCACCATATGGCTTTGTTTTATGGAAAGCATCAATGGAACGGTAAAATGGATGAGGATTTTCCTACTCTCGTAAAAAGAGTCGAAGCAATTGATACGAGAGAGATTATTTATCATGTGATATCGGAGTGTACCGAATATACCGATCTTGCGGAAAGGGCGATATATGAGGGGATTGATGAATTTTTTTATGTTATGGTACATTACTATGATTTTTTTGATGCGCTAAAAGAGTTAGACTTACCGGATACGTTTATTGATGAAGTTAAAAGTAAGAAGATAAGTTTCAAAGAATTTAAGGAAACCGTATTTAAGAAGATTATAAGGGAGAACGTATTGCCCATACCTAATGGTGAAAACCTTGATAGCGTTATGAAAGATGAAAAGGAGAGTAAATCGTTGAAAACATTTGTAGAGAAAAAGGAACTTTTAATGAAATTTGCCGAACAAATTTTGGACCCGGAACCGGAATAAGGCAAATTAAGAATTTCTATTATTTATTCGCTTACTATTTTAAGAATTTCAACTAAAAAAATTTTATGTCGACAATGGTAAGTATGCAATAAGACGATTATGATAATTCACTTTAGTTTAGGAATTGCGTAATAAGTCCATAATGATAAATTTATATTCATTTTTTTGAATGTTATTTTGCTGTTTAACATATTTTTCCCTGACTCGTTTTAGAAATTGAGCCCCTGAAATAATACTGAAATGAATTCAGCACAGGACCCGGGGTGACATGTAGTAGGTGGCTATCCATACAATAATGGTGTATTTCCGCCCAAAAATCGAGTCATTCTATACTTGACTTTGTCATTCTGAACTTGTTTCAGAATCTCTCCCGAGAGGGCGTAATAGACCCTGAAACGAGTTCAGGGTGACAGGGAGGAGGCGTTTGAGACCATGGAATAATACTGAAATAAATTCAGCACAGGACCTATGGTGACAGGAAGAGAGGCGTTGAGCCCCTGAAACGATACTGAAATGAATTTAGCACATGATTCAGGATAACAGGTGGGTGGTCATTTCGAGATTATTTCAGCATTTCTATTATTACAAATTTATATGTCCATATCTATTTTCCATAAAGATTTTATTTAACTTGAATCGTTGCAAAAAAAATGATATATCTACATTCTAAAAGGAGTCTTATGAGTAGTTATATAAAATTTCATTTTCAAGTGGAGCATGGTAGTATATTGAGTGTGGCATTGGAATCGTTTTAGGATATTATTAAATTAAAAATAGAAGGAGTTAGAATGAGTGAAATCAGAGTAAGAATAGCACCAAGTCCTACGGGATATCTTCATGTAGGCACTGCACATACCGCCTTGTACAACTGGTTGTTTGCAAGGAAGAACGGTGGTAAATTTATTTTACGAATAGAGGATACGGATGTTGAGCGATCAACGAAAGAGATGGTTGATGTAATTCTCGACAGTTTAAAATGGCTCGGAATAGATTGGGACGAAGGTCCTTACTATCAATCCGAGAGGTTTAATCTCTATAAAGAAGCAGCAAAAAAATTAGAAAAAGAAGGATTTTTATACCGTTGTTACTGCACAAAGGAAGAAATCGAAGAAAGAAAACAAAAGGTCATAGAAAGCGGGAAAGCGTGGAAGTATGATAGGCATTGTCTGAATCTGACCGAAGAACAGAAGGCTGCTTATGAAAGAGAAGGGCGTCCCTATGCTCTCCGCTTTAAGGTACCGGAAGGGATGACTGCATTCAACGATGGTTTGCACGGAGAAATCAGGAGGGACAACAAAGAGATTGAGGATTTTGTTGTTGTCCGCAGTAATGGTTATCCAACATATAATTTTGCGGTGGTAGTTGATGATTCGAGTATGGGAATAACACATGTTATGCGTGGTGAGGATCATATATCAAATACGCCAAAACAGATTCTCTTATACAAGGCGTTGAATTTGAAAGTCCCCGAATTTATCCATCTACCGTTAATTCTTGCAGAGGATAAGAGTAAACTTTCGAAAAGAAAGGGAACGGTTGCTGTTACCGATTACAGAGACATGGGTTATTTGCCCGATGCATTTGTGAATTTCCTCGCTCTTCTCGGGTGGTCTCCCTCAACGGATAAGGAGATCTTTTCAAGAGAGGAGCTTATCAATCTTTTTGATATAAAGCATCTTAGCAAGAGAGGGGCTGTTTTCGATCATAAGAAGTTATTATGGATTAACAGCGAGTATATCCGCTCCATGGATGCTGAGAAATTATACGATTATGTGAAACCTCTTTGGGACAAGGCCGGGTTTGATTATTCCGTATTTTCTCACGAAGACTTGCTCAGATTAATAGATCTGATAAAGGAGAGGGCGCGCTTACTGACCGATTTTGTTGATTCGGCATCCTATTTCTTCAAAGATGTGGAGGAATATGATGAAAAGGGCGTAAATAAGCATTTTCTTAACGAGTATGCTGAAGATAATTTGAAACTACTATATGAGAAATTATCCGAGATTGATTCGTTCGAGCCGGATGTAACAGAAAATGTTTATAGAAAAATTGTAGAGGAAACGGGAATGAAAGCCGGTAAGTTGATACATCCCACACGACTTGCCCTTACGGGGAAAACGGTAGGTCCGAGCCTCTTTCACCTTATGGAGTTCGTTGGCAAAGAGAGGACGCTTGCGAGAATAGAGAAGGCTCTGGAATTTATCAGAAACAGAAAATGATAGAACTTACTCCCCTGTCCGGTAAGTATTTCGGTGTTCTATTTGAATGGGAAAGAGATGAAAAATTGCAGGGACTTGTGGGACGGGGTAAAAAACTGTCATTTACTGCATTCTCGGAACTCTGGTATGAATTAATTGCCCGATGCAAGAATTGCTATTACATAATTTTGGATGATAAACTTCCGATTGGGTTCTGCAATATCTATAATATAGACAGGAAAAATAAAAATGCTGAAATTGGCTATTATATAGGAGATGATAGATACAGATTCAAAGGGAAAGGACGTATTTTCTTAAAAAAATTGTTGCAGATTGCTTTTTATGAGCATAATTTGCATAAAATATATGCAAAAACATTCGGTACTAATGCTGGTAATATAAAATTTTTGAAATCTTTTGGATTTAAGGAGGAAGGATATCTGAGGGAAGACAAATTCGAAGATGGGCAGTACGAGGATGTTGTTATATTCGGCTTATTAGAGAAAGAATTTAGAAGGTTTATAGGTATGGGGGATGAACTAATTTGATTTATAATTCAAGAAAATATAAATTGTTCGTTAGATTTTCGTTTATTATTTCATTTGTTTTTGCATTGATTCTCGGAGTACTCTTATCTGTAATTGCTTTAAATCTCGGATATTGGTCAGTTTCCACCGTTATCGCAGTTGCGCTTGTTGCCGTTGCATTTTTTCTGTATCTCTTCTTTTCGTCAGTAGCAAAGTATTGGAAGATGGGCAAAATAGCAAAAAAAGAATTTCCCGAGGAATGGGAGAAGGTATTAAGGGAATATGTGGAATTTTACAACGGATTGGATGACGAAGATAGGACGAAATTCAAGCAGAAAATACTTCTCTTTTTATCGGAGAAAAAGATAAGCGGTATTGAGACGGAGATCGACGACAGGGTAAAGTTGCTTATTGCGGCAAGCGCCGTGATACCGGTTTTTAATATTGATGACTGGGAATATGATGATATTAGTGAAATTTTGGTGTACCCCGGCAGATTTGACAACGATTATAGATTTGACGGAAGTAACCATTTTCTCGGTATGGTAACGGGGAAAGGCGGTGTCATAATAATATCAAAACAGGATATTATTGAGGGGTTTAAGCATTGGGAGAAAGGCAGGAATGTGGGAATTCATGAATTTGCTCATAAAATAGATGGTGGGGACGGCTATATTGACGGGATTCCGTTTCTCATAATGGATAAGAATCTTGCAAAGGAATGGAAGAGGGTTAGGTCAGATGAGATAGAGAAAATAAAAAAAGGAGAATCTGACATAGATTCGTATGCTACACGCAGCAATGCGGAATATTTTGCCGTTTCATGCGAGTATTTCT
>QNBC01000118.1 GCA_003641665.1 candidate division TA06 bacterium | reverse complement strand
TATGCCACTGCATCGTTTATGATTATACTGTCCACTCTGTTATTCGAAGGGTTAATCTTAAACGAATCCATTCTCACTATCGCTCCACTCAAGGGTAACGATTTTACATCTTTACTTACCCAGAAAAGCGATGTGTCGTAATCATAACTCCCGGTGGAATCGTTGTATGTCGAATCTACTATCGTTTGGGGTTCCGTTGCTATTTCCTGCCATATCGGATTCCCCGATGTGTCTGCCGGCATGTATACGGAATCCACCTTGTCATACAGGATAAAGCTGTATACAGGATTTCCGCTACCGTCCGTCTCTATACTACCGAAACGTATCTCGTATTTGTCCGGCGTGTCGTCCAATCTGTCGTTTACAACAGGCATTACCGTCATATGTACGATGTTGTTATCAAACAACGGCTGATTCCCTCTCGCAAATTCTACACTCGCTGACGGTGCTACATAGTTGCTCGCATGTCCTTGAGGGATTACACTCGTCATATTACCCGTGATTGCCGATTCGTAACTCGTCGGTAATGTCCCTATCGTGTCTCCCGTTATCGTGTCTACCGTGTAGTTCTCGTAGTTCGCATCGTACGCCGTTACCGCATAGTAATATGGAATTCCGTCGTATAACGAATCTTCGTCCACATAACTGTATGCAAGACCGTTATCGTTACCCAATGTCTCCGCTTTCGTTATCACAAACGAATCTCCCATTACATCGTATAAACTGTCCTGATTGAGTATCTCAAGGCCGTCTTTCTTATCAAAGTGGGCTATCATCTTAAATGAATCTCCCACCGGATATCTGCTCCTCCATACTTTGTAGCCGGCAAGGTCGTATGCCCTGTACTTCGGGTTGAATGAAGGATTCGGCTTCAAAACACTGTCCGTGGCGCTCGTATGCTGCCATATCGAATCCACAAGCGCTATCTTTGCGTATTTGTCCGGTGATGTCTCCGCATTGTTGTCCCAGTACAATGTCACCTTCTTATCATCGGGAACTACGTAGAGATGCGGAGGATCAGGCGGTCCCGGGGCTAACCAACCACCGTCGAATATCGCCTGTGCAACATCCGCTTTCACAGGAAGTTCGCTCGTGTCTTTCGCCACAATTATGGCATATATAATTCTTGCCGTATCTCCCGGAATCAGATTAAACGGTCCCGCCGTGAGTATGATTCTTTTGTCTCCGGGGCCAAACTCGTCTATATCGAACGGATGGTACGAAGCTTCCACATTGTTGGGGTCTAATGTTCTGTAATTATATCCGCTCATCACCTGATATCTTTCGAATTTGTCAGCAGGGTCCACATCAATTGTAAATATCTTAAACGCTGTCATACCGAGTGTATCGTCGGGGTGAATCACAATGGAATCTGTTTTTGTTGTATCATACGGATCCTTGTAGTAGTGAACCGTATCTACACCGTTTGAAGTCGGTCCCTGCAAAAATTTGTAAGCAATTGTTCCGGGAGAGTGCGCCCAGCCAGGCTCGGGAACAGTTTGAAATTGAAATGCGAGATTTCTTGTTCTGTCAAAACTCACGAGGTCGTTTGCATTTGTTCCATATTCGTTACCTATTGCGTTATCTGCGCATATTCCCATAAAAGCGTTGTGAAGTGTATCTTTTTCCGGATCCAGAACTATATTATATACAAAAAATAGCATATCTTCTTTTAATTTTCCTGTCCATGCGTAGATTTGATGAATTACAGTTATATCGAGAGGCTTATTCTCGGGGACAAAATGCTTTGTTTCGTCATAATCGTTATAAATAAAATAGGCATCTGTTGTCGAAACTACACTATCCTGTCCCTGTGAGTCCTTAAGAGGCCAATCGCTGTCAGAAGAAAAGTAGATTTTCTGGTCGGGGTCACTTGCATGCCCCGGTTCCCCCTGTGTAAACTCGGTTCCCCCGGAATTGGGGTTATATCCGCATGTTAGTTGTGTATCGAATTTTGTAGGGTTGTTAACTCTTCTGACAAGGCCTCCCACCCAGATACTTGCTCCGAAGATGTATGTTTCGTTGGGGAAACCGCTGGGCCAGTAAAAGCCCTCTTTACCATCAATAGTTTGCCCGAATATACCGTAGTTCGTGAGCGGCATATTCATCTGATTGACCTGCATCCATCTGTAATCCGCTATCTTATTGTTACGATTGATGGGATATTTCGTATTTGAAAAAAGTAATGACATATTTATCACAATCAGAAACGGTATTAATAAATTTTTTTTCATAAAAATACCTCCTTACTGTAAAATTATATCATATACAGGAATTTTTGAAAACATGGAAATTTAATTTAATGGATTATTAAAGTGTAAAGGGAAAAGAGTATGCTCTTTTCCCTTTTTTTGGATTGGAGATGTCACTTTACAAATACTAATTGAGTTCCTTTGATGACTTTGTAGCGTTCTGACAGATTGAAACTGTTTCTCTTGTGGATTTCGAATAGGATTCTGAGTTTACTTTTCATTTTCTTACCTCCTCTAAATTGTTCAACTACATTACGCAAATAAAAATGGTTTGTTTCTTAGATTTTTGGATAATGTTGATTTTAGATGATCTACTTGAATAAAAGGATTATTAATTGTAAAATCATAGAGAGGTATTTGTTATGGAAGATAAAATTTCAAGGGTTACTATCCATGGTTTTATGGCAAAGTATTATGATACTATATTGAATCTGATTACATTTGGAAAATATCCCGGATTATTAAACAAAGCCATTGAAATAATGAATTTAAAATCCGATGAAAAAATACTCGATATAGGCGCCGGATCAGGGAGAAACGCATGCTTGATGCATAATTACTTGAACGATAACGGAGAAATCCTCGGTTTTGACATCGAACCAGTTATGATTCATCAATTCAAGAAGAAATGTGTTTTTGACAATACAAAAATAGAAAAGCATGATATTATAGAGCCCTTTCCGTATGTAGATTATTTTGATAGAGTATTTATCTCCTTTGTTATTCACGGTTTTTCACGTGAAAACAGAAAAATTATTCTAAAAAACATAAATAAAAGTCTGAAAAAGGGCGGGAAAATTTCCATATTCGATTACGGCAATTTTAAATTTGAAAGTCAACCCTTCTTTATTAAAACAATATTTAAGATTGCGGAATGTCCCTATGCATTCGAGTATATAAGTGATGACCGTGAAAAAATGCTAACGGATATAGGATTTAATAATGTCAAAATTAACGAATTGGCCGGCAAATATGTAACATTAACAACGGCAATTAAAAATTCATGATTGGGGCACCTTTAGGTAAGTTGTATGAACGTATTTACAGCTGTTGCAAAAAGGTAATCATTTGATTTTAAATTACGGAATGATTTCAAAATATTGTTTTTCTTTGACCTGCTTCGGCATCCGAGCCACTGAAATAATGCTGAAATAAATTCAGTACATGATTCAGGGAGACAGATGAGATGTATTAAACCTACTCTGATTGGGGGTATTATCAGCCAATTAATGCGGTCATTTTTTACTTGATCTTGTCATCCTGAACTTGTTTCAGGATCTAATTTCTTACCGGTTAATATGTTCATACCTATCTACCCCCAAAATTTAAATCCCCTTGACTAATCGTCATATTTTAATATAATAAAGTTCTTATAAGGGCGATTAGCTCAGGTGGTTAGAGCGTCGGTCTCACATACCGGAGGTCAGAGGTTCGAGTCCTCTATCGCCCATTGAAATGTTTTAATAGGAGGAACAGATGTTAAAAGACGATTTGAAATACCTTTATGAAATTCAGAAGCTGGATATAGAGATAGACGAATTATCTACAAATCTGGAGAGCATTCCGGAAAGAATAAGACAGCTGACTTTGGATCTCGAAAAGCACAAAAACAGCATTGAGAAGGAGAAGGAAGCTATAGAGCACTTGAAAGAATCAAAAAGTGATGTGGAAAAGAAACTTTCGAATATAAAAATAGCTCTTGAAAAAAATAAAAAGAAAGAAAAAGTTATTAAAACGGGTCGTGAAGGCGAATCTCTACTCAAGGAAAAGGAAAACCTCATGAGAGACGAAGAGTTTTACACAAATAAATTAAAAGAAATAAATGATAAAATCGAGAAATCGACTATGAATCTATCCAATCTTGAAGATTCTCTTGAGGATGTGATAAACAGCACAAAGGAAGACATTAAGTTGTATAATGAGAAAGAGCAAGAGTTGAAGAACGAGATAGAGGAGCTGGAAGACAAAAAAAAGAGAATTGCAGTTCATATTGAAGATCCTGCTATTGTAAAGAAATATGAGAGGATACGGGAGAACAGAGATGGAGTTGGCGTCGTTGTGATCGATAAGCCGATTTGCGGCGGATGTTTTGTGAAACTTCCTCAGGAGATATACAATGAATTGAAGAGGGGCGAAGAGATATATTACTGTGAAATATGCGGAAGGATTCTTCTCTGGAAAGGGTTTATTGATGAGTGATGATAGTAAAACTGTATACGGACGGAGCATCAAGGGGAAATCCCGGACCTTCGGGAATAGGAGTGCTGGCAAAAGATGAAACCGGGGAATTGATTTTTCAACACTATAAATATATAGGAACGGGTACAAACAATCAAGCGGAATATATTGCCTTAATAGAGGGGTTGAAAAAACTGATGGAGTTTTATACACCCGAAGAAATAGATTTAACCGTTAATGCGGACAGTCAACTCATGGTAAGGCAATTAAATGGTGAATATAAAATAAAGAACAAGAAACTAGCGGAATTGAAAAGCAAAATAGATAGATTGATAGGTTCTTTTAAAAACGTTAAATTTGTTCATATACCGAGAGAATTGAACAAAGAAGCGGATAAATTGGCAAATAAAGCATTAAATTCAGTGGAGTAGACCAGGCAATCGCGTCCGAAAAAGGATGAGGAAAGTCCGAACACCACAGGGCACTTCGCCGGGTAACGCCCGGGAGGAGCGATCCTACGGAAAGTGCAACAGAAAATACACAGCCGCTATTAACGGCAATGGTGAAATGGCGAGGTAAGAGCTCACCAGGGAGCAGGAGACTGTTTCCCTTTGTAAACCCCGAAGGGTGCAAGACCAAATAGGAGGGGAGAAGTTGCCCGCTTCGTTTTACCCTCGGGTAGGTCGCTTGAGGTATGCTGTAAAGCATATCCCAGATAAATGATTGCCCAATACAGAATTCGGCTTATGGTCTACTCCAAAGAAAGGAGAAATTATGGATAGAACATTTATTAAAGATGTCGCAAAACACGAAGGAAAAGAGATCGAGATAAGAGGGTGGTTGTACAACAAACGTTCAAGTGGCAAAATAAAATTTCTTATTTTTAGAGATGGTACAGGTTATCTTCAAGGTGTTATGGTAAAAAATGAGATTAAAGAGGATTACTTTTCATTGTTCGAAGAGCTTTCTCTTGAAACATCAGTTATAGCAAGAGGTTCCATTCACGAAGATAAACGTGCCATCGGCGGCTATGAAATGTCGATCAGTTATCTTGAGATTGTGGGGAAATCGGTT
>QNBC01000117.1 GCA_003641665.1 candidate division TA06 bacterium | reverse complement strand
GACATTAATGCACAAACAAAACATGTTCATTTATACTTTACCTATAAGGAATTGCCCGCCTACGCTAAAGCTTCGGCGGATGTAAAATGAGCTAAGCAGTCCTCCGTAGCCTTGGCGTAGGAGGATACTTTACCTATGAGGAATTGCCCGCCTACGCTAAAGCTTCGGCGGATTTAAAATTGAGCTGAGCAGTCCTCCGTAGCCTTGGCGCAGGAGGATACTTTACCTATGAGGATATTACGCCAATGGATTTAAGGGGATTGCAATCGAGGTTGATGTAAAATCCGAAGATGGTAATATATATGAGATTAAATATGTTTCCGATATTTTTAAAGATATAAAGAACGCCGATGGGAATGTTGCAAAAAAAATTCTTTGCAGAAAAACCAAAAAGTGGAAAGGAGAACATGAATTCAGATTTTTAATTGAAGATGAAAAGAATAAGCATAAAATAGGAGAAATTAGGCATGTTTATTTCGGCGCACCATATAAGTTCCTTAATAATTCTAATGAAATATCGCAACTAGAATGTATAAAAAAATATAACGATATAAAAGACCGCTTAATGAAATTGTTGGAACACGAAGGTATCGAATATAGCGATGTATATGTAAAAAACGATGAAATTGTAAATGTGGAGGAACAATGGTAGAATTCGCAATATTATATGTTAGTCGCTTACGGATAGATAGTTAGCATAAATTGCCTTATAAGAGATATAATGCGAATATCGGGAAGATTGTTGCAAAATGGGAAAATATATTTTATAGTATATTTGTAAAAGTATTAGGGGGGGATAATGGACGCAAAGTTTTATGTGTATATAATCCAAAGTAAGAAGGACAAAAGCATTTATATCGGTCAGACAAATAATTTATCGCAACGTATTTATGACCATAACAACGGTTTTTCTACATATACCAAGCGTAAAACTAAATGGGATTTGGTTTGGTACTGTGTATTTAACAATAGATTGCAAGCAGAGCGATTTGAAAAGTATTTAAAAACAGGTTCGGGCAGAGCCTTTATAAAAAAGAGATTAATGAATCCCATATGAAGAAAAAAATATATACAGCATATAAAACAAATAAAAAATTTCATCAAAAAGCCCTTGATGAATTGGTAAAATACGGGGAGTTATAATAAAATGGCAAAATTGGATAAAAGCGATTTTTATTTTTGGATCTCCAAACTGAATGAAATCGAAGAATGGATTAAAGATGCAGAGGAATTATTTAATTCGGAAGGGACTATTATAAGAACAATGCCGCTAACCAGGACTGAAATACAAATATATATGGAGGAACACCCCAGGGAAATAACGGAAGATTTAGCTCTAAAATTGCACGACTTTGATATGTTTATCTATCGGAATATTGACCTCGCATATACTTCTTTTAGAGAGTTTTATTGGAAACGTTCAGAGTACAACCCGCCTCAATCACATTGGTGGTGGTTAGATAAATATTTCGAGAAAAAAATAGATATTAATCCCGATGATGTCCGGATAAAATGGGAGAAAATAACATTACAAAAGAATTTGTAACTAATCACGGATAGCATATCAAGTGCGAACGATTGATTAAGTTTTCGTAAATAATATTTGGAGGGAATAAAAATAGTTATACTAAGTTTGCTTTGGCATCCGAGCCCCTGAAACAATACTGAAACAAGTTCAGCACAGGACCCAGGGTGACATGGAAGGAGCATTCAAACACCTGAAACGATACGGAAATAAATTCAGCACAACCCTCATGGTGAAATGGAAGAGAGGTATACTAAACTTGTTTAGGAATCTCTTTTCATACAGGTAGATATATTTATGTCTGTCCGCCGGAACTTCAGCGCAGGCATGTCTACCCGAGAACAGTGAAGGAACTTTACAAAATAAATAAATGTTTTATAATTATATTATAATAGTATTTAAAAGGGGAGTGTTTAGTAAATTTGAAGTTTTGTGATTATATAGTCTTGAGCAAAGAAAATAAAATTATTTATATTTTAAAGACAAATAATTTTATTTTATGACAAGTTTATAATGCAACATTAGATTATCTTACCACATGTGAGGAGTTGAAAGCTTAACGGATTGGATATTTTTAGACAATTAATCGGATTAAGCAGGAGGTGTTTATGAAATATTCACTTTTAGTAGCACTTGTAATTTTTGTTAGTGTTGGAATGGCAGGTAGCGATATAGGATATAAGACTGATTATAATTGGCAATATATTCCTCTTCAGGGTGGGATTGTTCCTTGTATAGTGGCAAATCCGACCGATGCCGATAGAGCCATTGCCCTATCATTTAATAATTCATGGAAAACTAATGATGGAGAAAACTGGAGCAAACACTCATTAGGCGGAATATATAATAATGGTGATGTACTTTATTTACCCTCAGGTAATCTACTCTATTTCTGTAGTGACACTATTTTTCTTTCCTATGATGATGGTAACACATTAAATGAGGTTTTTTTAGCCTCTGGTAATATAAGGACTACATCTCGCAATGTATCAGATACGGTTCTGGTTGCCACATCTAACCGGATTTATATTACTGAAGACGGAGGCTTCGTGTGGGATAGCATTTCTGTACCGTTTTCTTGGATAGATTATCTGGAATTTGCCCCCGGGAATGATTCCATTATATACATGGCCACATATGATTTCAATGATACCACATATATTCGTGTATCCAACGACAAAGGATCATCGTGGAACACGGTTTACACTTTCGAAAATGTAGAAGTCCAGGATATTGAAATAAATCCTTTTGATCCCAATGAGGTTTTCATTTCAACAGGTATTGACAACAGTGACGGTCTTGTGTACACAAATGATGGTTTCGTATCAGCAAACGTTTTTCAGCAGATTATGGCTCCTAATGATGTTGAATTTCTAAGTAATGATACTATTATTGTAGCTTCATCATTTCCTGTGGGAGTTTTGATGGGAGTAAGAAGTCTTGGATCGTGGAACTTTTATGTTTTAGACTCCCTTACTCCATCATTAACTTTCGCAATAAGTGGAAATACCATCTATTGTGGAACAAACACAGGTATTATGAAATCAATAGATGGCGGACACACATGGCAGGTCAAAGAAACAGGATTATATGCCGTATTTGAAGGAGAGATAGCTCCACCACATTCTCATCTTATAAATAATAAAATGTATATATCCGGTTATTATGGTAATGCGTTATATAAAACTCAGGACGGAGGTCAGACATGGACAAAGTCCTACATTCCTGGCATTGTCCAGGTGTTTGACATAGATGCTTCTGCTTCAAATCCTGATATTGTATATATTGTTGCTGGTGGCGGTGAGTATATCGGCGCAAGTGTTTATGCTCATAATATCTATTTTTCTCCCGATGGGGGAAATACCATCATCCCGATGGATACTATCTCTGCAGGTAATATTGATAATTATGCATGGAAAAATGTAATTCATGTATCTCCCACTGATCATAATTTAATACTTGTTGCAATTGATGATGATACACTGGATATGTGGTACTACGCGAGAAGTACAGATGGCGGACAAACATTTTCCATTTTGAATCAGGCAGAAGACATTTATCGGGACATTATCGGTACGGATACTGTTTTTATATCAGCAGACAGTTTTGTTATTTCAAGTTATGATATGGGTAATACGTACAATGTAGTTGACCATATAGGAAATAGGTATGTCACAAGTATGGATTATAGTCCACAGCTTGGCAAACTGATTTACTCCTACTATACCAATGTGTCGGGTATAAATTCTTACTGCGTGTCGTATGATTTAAATACCGGCAATATTGACACCATTTATACCGACAACTACTATTTTTATGGCGCCAGTATAAATCCTGACGGCTCTGTATTCCTATCAGGAGCCTATGCAGGTGAATTCATATTTGTTAAAATTGACACTTCTGTATATGTTGATACTACGGATTTTTATATGCAGACAATTGAATCGGACACGGATAAGGTCATTGCAATTTCGCCAGGCGGAATATACATAAGCACCGATCCTGTTACCGGCATGAAAGAAAAAAGTGGAGCCGTTTTAAATAAAAAAGTTCTCTCATGGAACATGAAAGAAAACAAGCTACTTATAAACGGCAATTTAGATAATTTTACATTTGAAATTTACACTCTTGACGGAAGAAGAATTTTAAAGAAAAAATATAAAGTCGGTACAGAGAGCATTAAATTGAATGGACTAGTGTCAGGGGTTTATTATGTCAGGATTGAAGATAAAAACAAAAGATTATTTCAGAAAAAAATAGTCGTTTTGAAGTAAATTTTAAACCATTTTGTTTTAGGCGGGGGACTATATATTGTCCCCTGCTCCTAATTTAACCATTTGTTAAGCAAAATCCAATTGCAAAAATATTATTTCTACAAAAAGAGTGGCTCTTATTTTATTTATGTATTTTGCTTACCTTTTCTATTATATTGCTAATACACCTTTGTTATCTGTTCATGAAGTTTTTACTTGACTGTTTTATACTATTTATTGTATATTCTAAATAGAAAAGAATGGAGGTCATATGAATAGATTAAAGCTAGCAATACCGGTTTTGATATTGTTGTTTTCAATATCAATTTATGCTGAAACCGGTATAGAAAGCCTTTCAAACGATTCCACAAAGAACGATTCAACTATTTCCGGTATGGTTTTAAGTCCCATATCAAATATTAACGGAGGAGATGTCCCTGACGACGGAGGTGGAGCAATTCATATTTCATGGGATGTTAAAACGGATTCGGGAATAAGGTACTTCAGAATACTTCGCGCTACCGAAGCCGCCGGAGTATTTGATACGGTGACTCAATTAACGCGTAACTTCAGGAGTTATGATGACAGGGATGGCATCAAAGATAAGAACGATTACTACTATAAAATTGTAACCATGATGAACACCGGCGAGATGTTCGAATCGAAAGTTTTCGGGCCATACCAATCCAAAGCACAATGGTTTAATAAAAAGAGATCAGTAGTACTTTTGCTTGCTGTAATATTCGGATTTTTTATCCTTTTATATATGACAAGAGCAAAACATGACCCGAACTTATTCATAAGGAGAATAGCCGGCCTGGATGCGCTCGATGATGCCGTGGGGAGATCGACGGAAATGGGTAAGCCTATAATGTATATTCTCGGTATAGGAGCAATTACCGATTTGCCGACACTTGCAGGATTGAACATACTCGGAGAAGTATCAAAAAAAGCTTTTGAGTATGGAACGCAAGTGAGAGTTCCCTGTTATGACCCCGTAGTTATGACAACCGCACAAGAGGTGGTCAAGCAATCGGCATATGAGGTGGGAAGGCCGGATGCCTTTAATAAAAATGATATAATGTACCTTACGCAAGATCAATTCGGTTATGCGGCGGGTTGCGACGGTATGATGATAAGAGAAAAACCGGGAGCAATATTCCTTCAGGGCACTTTCTATGCAGAGGCGCTTATTCTCGCTGAAACCGGGCACTCGGTAGGAGCGATTCAGGTCGCGGGAACAACAATGACATCGCAGCTGCCGTTTTTTGTAGCGGCTTGCGATT
>QNBC01000116.1 GCA_003641665.1 candidate division TA06 bacterium | reverse complement strand
TAGATATGTCCGACCGCACTAAAGTTTCAACGGACATGTGAAGATATATTAATCGGTTTAAACTGCAATACAATACATGAGAGTTCTAAAATAATAACTGGGGGAGATTCTACATATATGCAAACTTTGAAAGCGATGTTTAATAAATAAACAGTGATTAAAAAATTAACAATTTATTTTATGCTTATATAGTGCAAAAAGGGACAGTTTGTTAATATATTTAACAATATTACATGTTTGATATCGTTTATTTTATTAAATAGTGGGAAATATAATTTGGCATGGAAATTGCACAATAGCTTGATGGCTATATTGTAAACTATAAAAAGGAGGTATATATGCCATACGGTGATGGAACAGGACCTAACGGATTTGGTCCGAGAACAGGAAGAGGTTTAGGATTTTGCAATGGATATAATACTCCGGGATATTTGAATCCGGTTGGTTATGGATACAGAAGAGGACTTGGAAGAGGTTGGGGTAGAGGATTTGGCCGCGGATACGGAAGAGGCTTTGGTTGGGGATACTACGGTGCTCCTTATGTTGCTCCAACAGCTAATTATTACAATCAAGATCCTAAGGTTGAAAGAGATATCCTTGAAAACGAGATTAAAAACCTTGAAACAACAATAGACAATTTGAGAAAGAGATTAGAGGAAATCGGCAAGGATGAAGATTAGAGGAGGTTTAACCTCCTCTAACTTTTTGGAGGTGATATGTCAGTAACATTAAACAAATCGTTATGTATAGGGTGTTCTATTTGTCGGAATGTGTGCCCTAAAAATGCAATAACCATGGTAGATGGTTATCCGGAGATTGATGGTAGTAGATGTAACGATTGTGGTGTTTGTGTCGATAGATGTCCGAAAGGAGCACTCTCTATAGGTAATAGGAACGCGAGAAATTATGGAAGTGGCAGGAGCAATTACTACGGTAGCGGATTCGGATTTTCCGGTGCAGGAGGAGGTGCAGGTAGAAGAATGGGAGCAGGAAGAGGTAGAGGAATGGGTCGAGGAAGCGGAATGGGATATGGTCCGACTGGAGAATGTATTTGCCCCTCTTGCGGAACGGTGATACCGCATCAGCCGGGTGTTCCCTGTTATCAACAGATATGCCCCAATTGTGGTAGCAAAATGATAAGGAAGTAAAGGAGGATATTCATGAAAATTTTTATAGCTGGAAAAGGAAAATCGTTAAATGAGATGGTTGATGATAGATTTGCAAGATGCGGTTATTTCGTAACATACGATACTGAAAAAAAAGATATTGTAAGTTTTGAGGAAAATCCGTATAAGGAAGGAACAGGCGGAGTAGGAGTTAAAGTCGCAAATTATATAATTAATAATGGTTTTGAAGCGGCAATCGGACCTGAACCTGGTCCAAACTCAGCAAATATACTTAAAGAAGCAGGAATAAAGGTTTATGTTTTTCACGGACATATTCAGGACGCAGTCGAATCATTTTTAAAAGAGAATGAAAAATAACATATTTTCCGATTATCCTCTCGAGTATGACCGTTGGTATGACGATAATAAGAATGTCTATTGGCCTGAAATAATAACTCTAAAAAGAGTTGTCAAAAAAGAAGAATTCGGTTTGGAAGTCGGTGTTGGTACAGGGAGGTTCGCAATCCCTCTTGGTGTCGATATCGGAATAGACCCCTCGTTTGAGATGCTTCAAATTGCACAAACAAGGGGAATTGAAGTCGTTAAAGGTGTAGGAGAAGATATACCTTTCAAATGTGATACTTTCGATTATGTTTTATTTGTGACAACGGTTTGTTTTTTGGATAATCCGGTAAGTGCATTTAAAGAAGCGAAAAGAGTTTTAAAAAAAGGGGGGAAATTAGTTATCGGAATGATTCCCAAAGAATCGGTTTTGGGGAAATATCATATGCGAAATAGGGAAAAATCACGTTTTTTCAGAAATGCTGTTTTTTATAATACTGAAGAAATAGTGAGAGAGTTAAAACACATGGGGTTCAATAAATTTAAAATTTTACAAACGCTAATAAACTATCCCGATGAAAAACAATATGGCAAATACTCCAAAATTCAAAAAGGATATGATAGGGGTAGTTTCGTTGTTATAACGGCAAAGAAATAAAACCGGAGGTGAAATGAAAATAGCGGTTGCATCAGGGAAGGGAGGTACGGGTAAAACAATAGTATCAACATCTTTAGCGTTGGCTGTAAGTGATGCGGTTTATGTAGATATGGATGTTGAGGAACCCAATGGAGCGATCTTCATAAAGCCCGAAATTTCGAAAGAAATACGATTCACAGTTCCCATACCGGAATTTTATGAAGACAAATGTATTTTTTGCAGGAAATGTGAGCAAGCATGCGTTTACAATGCAATTTCAATTATACCACAGACAAAGAAAATCTTATTTTTCGAGGAGTTGTGCCATAATTGCGGCGTATGTAAATATGTTTGCCCGGTGGAACAAGCGATTATTGAAAAACCGAAATCCATAGGTACCATAAGAATCGGAGAGAAAGCTCAATTGAAATTTATTGACGGCATACTCGATCTGGGGATAGCGTCAGCCGTTCCTCTCTTGAGTGGAATGAAAAAGTACATACCAAATGGTGATATGGTTATAGTTGATTCTCCACCGGGTGCATCATGCCCTGTTGTTGAAGTTGTCAAAGACAGCGATTTTGTTTTAATGGTAACGGAACCGACTCCTTTTGGTTTAAATGATCTCGAAATTGCATTAGGAATAGTAAAAGAGATGAAAAAACCGCATGCCATTATTGTAAATAAACATGAAAGCAATAATTCTTTGGCAAGAACTTTTGCAAAAGAGAGAGGAGAAAAAATCATTATGGAAATTCCATTTGAAAGAGAGATAGCAGAGAATTATGCAAAAGGTATTCCTCTTTCCAACAACGAATATAAAGAGCAGTTTTTAAAACTCATTGATAATATCAAGGAAGGGAAAATATGAAGGAAATCCTTATAATAAGCGGTAAGGGAGGCACGGGGAAAACAACGTTAACTGCATCTGTTGCGAAATATATGAGTAAAAAGGTCATATGTGATGCAGATGTTGATGCTGCGGATATGTTTCTTTTGATGAAACCCGAAATAAAGAAAAAAATGGCATTCAAAGGGAAGTCAGTTGCTATTATAAATAATGAGCTATGTACGTCTTGCGACTTATGCAGGAAACGTTGCAGATTTGATGCTATTGATGTTGTTGACGGCAATTATACAATAAATCCTTACAGTTGTGACGGTTGCACGTTATGCACACTTGTCTGCCCCGCAAATGCAATCAAAATGGAACAGATGACTGTCGGTGAATGGTATGTTTCTCAGACAGAATATGGAAAAATGGTTCATGCAAAGCTATTCCCGGGAGCGGAAAATTCAGGTAATCTTGTAACCATGGTCAAAAGACAGGCACATATGTTAGCGGAAGAAGAAAATGCGGAATTTGTCATTGTTGATGGTCCTCCCGGAATAGGTTGTCCTGTTACATCGGCACTTTCGGGAGCAAATATTGCAATCATTGTTACGGAACCGACATTTTCCGGAATTCATGATTTGGAAAGGGTGTATGAAACCGCCATTCATTTCAAAACGACCGTTTGGATTGTGATTAATAAATATGATTTAAATCTGAAAAACAGTGAAAAAATAGAGAAATTTGCAAGCGAAAAGGGAATAGATGTAGTTAAGAAAATTCCTTTTTCAAAATGTATAATCGATTCGGTAGTTAGGGGGGAAATTCCGGCTGATAATTGCCCGGAATTACGTGTTGTAGTTGAAAATTTAATTAACAATTTTTGAGGTGGATATGGATAAATTAAGAATTGTTTTCGGGACGAATGACGGGGAAAATATTGTTAAGCATCATTTCGGAGATTCCAAAATTTTTCAACTATATGAATTGAGCGCTGATGGTAAAAGACTTTTAATTGATTCTAAGGAAAACAGGGCAAAGGATATGGAAGAAAAGAAACACGGTGACGATCAAAAAAGAGAATCGGTTCTCGGGCAATTGGGGCAAATAGATATAATGGTTGCCGGTTCGCTCAGTCCTAATTTTGTAAAAATAAATAAAACAACAAGGACAGTTCCCTGTATATCAAAGATTAACGCTATTGAGAAAAATCTCGAAATAATATATAAGGAATTTTCCACATTCTCCGAATTGATTGAAAATAAAGTTAAAAACAATATTATACCGGAAATACCAAGAATTGAGGAGGAGTAATGTCACTACGAGAGAAAATTATTGATAAGCTGAAAACCATTGAGGACCCCGAAGTGCACACGGATGTGTTATCATTAAAATTGGTATATGATCTTAATGTGGATGAGGAGAATAAAACGGTTTCACTGAAGTTCAAACCTACGGTACCTAATTGTCCGATTGGAGTTCAGTTAGCTATTAACCTGAAGAGAAATCTAATGGAAGTGGAAGGGGTAAAAAAGATAAATGTTGAGGTAACGGATTTCATAATGGCTGAACAAGCCAATGAATATCTAAAAATGCTTGATGAAAATAAATAAATTTAAGATAACGATTTTGATGGATGACCAACCGGGATACGGATTGAAAAATGAACATGGTTTTTCAGCATTAATTGAGAATAGGGATGATTCGATACTTTTTGATACGGGGCAAAGCGGGGCATTTATTGATAATGCTTTAAAATTAGGAAAGAATTTACAAAAAGTGAGTAAAGTCGTTATAAGTCATGGGCATTATGACCATATTGGTGGATTGAGAGATTTTTTGGAAATTAACAGAAAGGCAAAAGTATACATAAAAAAAGAAGCATTTTACAAAAAATTGAAACTTGAAGATGGGAAATACAAGAGTATAGGTTTATCAGATGATTTATCTGTTTATACGAGTAGATTTGTTTTTTCGGAAGAAGTGAGCGAGATAGGTAAGGGGATTTATATTTCGGCTAATATACAAAATCATGGCTACAGAATTCATAATAAAAATATGTTTACGGAAGTAGATGGAATAATAGAAGAGGATAGATTTGATGATGAACAGTTTTTGTTTATTAAATTTGAGGATCAAGCATTTATAATTTCCGGGTGTTCTCATAGGGGTATAGTAAATATCGTGAAATCGGCGATATCTCAATCGAATTGTAGTGGTGTGAAGGGAATATTGGGGGGATTTCATATGCTGAATGAGAATGAAGAAGATGTTAATCGAGAGATGTCAGCATTAAAGAAAATGAATCCGAAAATTATTGCTCCGTGTCATTGTACGGGTGAAATTGCAATCCATAAGTTCAAAAAAATGTTTTCTCAAAATTATTTTCATATCAAAACCGGAATAAATCTGGAAGTTTAATAAGTAATATTTATTGGGTAAAGCGACATAATTGTGTTTAAATTATGATGCATTCTGTTATTTCAAAGTCAAGTGTCACACTTTTTTACTAAGCGAAGTGTCACATTTCTTTGTATTGTAAGCATATTCTTTCATACCCATAATTTCATTTACTTTCTTCTGATATTTTAATTCTTCATTGTTTCTTGATAGATATGTTTCATGTATAACTCTATTGTTATACAATATCCATATCTTATTCTTACTAGATAGGCGAACTTCTACTTCTG
>QNBC01000115.1 GCA_003641665.1 candidate division TA06 bacterium | reverse complement strand
TGAAACAATACTGAAATAAATTCAGCACATGATTCAGGGTGACGTGGGGAAAAATATAATTTGATGCTGACCTAGGTCATGATTCAGAACAACATATATTGACTATTTCCTTTCATTAGGGTATTATCAGCCAATTAATGCTGTCATTCCGAACTTGTTTCGGAATCTCATAGCCCCTGAAACGAGTTCAGGGTGACGTGGAGGGGAGCTTGCTTAATTTGCTCTAGCATCTAACTTCTTGCCGGTAAGTATGTTTATATCTATCCTCCGGAACTTTAGTGCAGGTGGACCTATCTACCAAAATCCAAAATAGCTATTGAATTGGATGGCTTTTTGTGTTAATATACACTCGGAAAAATAAGGAGGTTAATATGACCAAATATGTATACTGGTTTATAAAGGATAAAGTGGACGGAAAAAGTGAGATGAAGAATCTCCTCGGTGGGAAAGGAGCAAATCTTGCTGAAATGGCGAGTCTCGGATTGCCCGTTCCTCCCGGATTTACAATAACGACGGAAGTTTGTACTTATTTTAACAAGCACAATAAAACTTATCCTGAAGGACTCAAAGAACAGGTTGATGAAGCTATGAAGGCTGTTGAAGAGGCGATGAATCATAAGTTTGGCGACAGAGATAATCCTCTTCTCGTTTCAGTGAGATCCGGTGCAAGGGTATCAATGCCCGGAATGATGGATACAGTTTTAAATCTCGGATTGAACGACGAAACAGTGCTTGGACTTGCAAAACAGACGAACAATGAACGTTTTGCATATGACAGTTACAGAAGATTTATTCAGATGTACGGGGATGTGGTAATGGGGATTCCCCACGATGAGTTTGAAACTATTCTCGGCGGACTTAAATCTGAAAAAGGTGTAAAGCAGGATGTCGAATTAAATGCCGATGATTTGAAAGTCCTAATCGAAAGATACAAGGAGCTGTTTCGTAAAAAACTTGGAAAACTCTTTCCTCAGGATGTGAATGAGCAGTTATGGGGCGCAATTACGGCTGTTTTCGAATCATGGAACAACAAAAGAGCTATTGATTATAGAAAAATTAATGGTATTTCGGACGAATGGGGTACCGCAGTAAATATCGTCTCCATGGTTTACGGAAATATGGGTGATGACAGTGCTACCGGTGTAGCATTCACAAGAGATGCCGCAACAGGTGAAAATATATTTAACGGTGAATTTCTTGTAAATGCCCAGGGTGAAGATGTCGTCGCAGGAATAAGAACACCCCAAAAGCTCAATCTTGCATGCAAAGGAGATTCTCCTCTCCCAACATTGGAAGAATTGATGCCGGAAGTATACAAAGAACTTGTAGAAATTAGAAATAAACTCGAAAAGCACTATAGAAACATGCAGGATATAGAGTTTACAATTGAGAAAGGCAAACTCTGGATGTTGCAAACGAGAAACGGGAAGAGAACAGGTAAAGCGGCGGTTAAAATGGCCGTTGATATGGTAAAAGAGGGTTTGATAGATAAGGATGAAGCCATAATGAGAGTTGAGCCTAAACAACTCGATCAATTGCTTCACCCGATTATTGATCCCAATGAATTAAAAACACATAAAGCCATTGCAAAAGGGTTAGCTGCTTCCCCGGGTGCTGCCATAGGAAAAGTCGTGTTTTTCCCGGATGAAGCTGTGAAAGCCAAAGAAAACAATGAAGAGGTAATTCTCGTTAGAATGGAAACATCACCCGAAGATGTTGCCGGTATGAATGCATGTAACGGAGTTCTTACGGCAAGAGGCGGTATGACTTCACATGCTGCTGTTGTTGCAAGAGGTATGGGTAAGACATGTGTAGTCGGTTGTGAAGCCCTTAATGTAAATTATGAAACGGAAACCATTGAAGTAGGCGAGCATATTATCCGAAAGGGTGACTATTTAACAATAGATGGATCTACAGGTAATGTTTATCTCGGTAAATTGAAAACAATTGATGCCAGTATTGAAGCGGAATTCAATGAATATATGACATGGGTTGATGAGATAAAGAAACTCGGAGTAAGAGCAAATGCTGATACACCGCACGATGCCCGGGTTGCCAGAAACTTTGGAGCAAAAGGGATAGGTCTTTGCAGAACGGAGCATATGTTCTTTGCCGAAGACAGAATAAAGGCGATGAGAGAGATGATTCTTTCGGATACTGTTGAAGAGAGGGAAAAAGCTCTGGAGAAGATACTTCCCATGCAGAAGGAAGATTTTATAGGCATCTTTAAGGCAATGGACGGATATCCTGTAATAATTAGGCTGCTTGATCCGCCTTTGCATGAATTCCTGCCCAAGGAAGAAAATCTTATAAAAGAACTCGCCGATGAGATGGGACTCTCTTACGATAAGGTGAAAGAAAAGATAGCCGATCTTCACGAAGCCAATCCTATGCTTGGACATAGAGGTTGTCGTCTTGGTATAACTTATCCCGAAATCACAAAAATGCAGGCAAAAGCAATTTTTGAAGCGGCTTGCGAGGTAGAAAAGGACGGTATTAAAGTTTTTCCCGAAGTCATGATTCCTCTTGTCGGAATTTACAGAGAGTTGGAATCCCAAAGAGAAGTTGTGGAAGCGGTTGCAAAAGAGACGTTGGCTAAATACAATTCGAACATGAAATATATGATAGGAACGATGATAGAATTGCCAAGAGCTGCTGTAACAGCAGATGAGATTGCAAAGTATGCAGACTTTTTCTCATTCGGGACAAATGATCTCACACAAACAACTTTCGGTTTCTCAAGAGATGATGTTGGAAAGATACTGAATGTTTATCTTGGAGAGAAGCATATTCTTAAAAACGATCCTTTTGCCGTTCTCGATAGAGACGGAGTCGGACAACTCGTCAGAATCGGTATAGAAAAAGGGAGAAAAACAAAACCGGAACTTGAAGTGGGAATATGCGGCGAACACGGAGGAGAACCTTCAAGTGTTGAATTTTGCCATCTAATCGGAATGAACTATGTCAGCTGTTCACCATTCAGAGTGCCCATAGCACGTCTTGCAGCGGCGCAGGCAACAGTCAGAGAAAAGAGAAACGAGATTAAGCCGTATGGTAAACTCACATTAGACTAATATGTTGAATGAGAATCTTATAGAGAAATTAAATCAATTAGAAGAAAAGCACAAAAAATTACAGCAGGATCTTTCCGATCCTGCTGTAATGAAAGATATGAATCGTTTTCGTTCTCTTTCACAAGAGGAGAAGGAGCTTTCCGATACACTTGTTGTATATCGAAATTATAATGAAGCATTAAAGCAATTAAGAGAAAACGAAGAATTGATGGGGGTAGAAAAAGATCCCGATATGCTCGAAATGATTAAGGAAGAGATTACCAAATTGAAAGAGCAAATAGAATCATATGAAAACCGGTTGATAATTGCCCTTTTGCCCAAAGATCCGCGGGATAGCAGAAATGCTATAATGGAGATAAGGGCTGGAGTCGGTGGAGAAGAAGCATCATTATTCGCGGGCGATCTCTTTAGAATGTATTCCAAGTATGCAGAAGGGAAAGGGTGGAAGATTGGTTTAATAGATTCGCATCCAACGGAATTGGGGGGATTTAAAGAAATTATTTTCAGTGTGGAAGGGAATGGTGTCTATGGTAAATTGAAGTATGAAAGCGGTGCCCATCGAGTTCAAAGAGTTCCCACAACGGAATCGGGTGGTAGAATTCACACATCGGCTGTGACAGTGGCAGTGCTTCCGGAAGCGGAGGATGTGGATATCGATATTAATCCTTCGGATGTAAAAATGGATGTTTTTCACTCATCGGGAGCCGGGGGACAGAATGTAAACAAAGTTGCCACTGCAATAAGGCTTACCCATATCCCTACGGGAATTGTCGTTGTTTGTCAGGATGAGAGAAGCCAATATAAAAACAGGGTTAAGGCTATGAAGGTTCTCAAGGCAAGATTATACGATATGAAGGTTAAAGAAGAGAATGCAAAAATCGAGAACGAACGGAGGAAACAAGTTGGCTCCGGAGACAGAAGTGAAAGAATCAGGACATATAACTTTCCCCAAAACAGGGTAACAGATCATAGAGTGAATTTAACACTTTATAAATTAGGTGAAATCATGGAAGGCCACCTCGATGAGCTTATTGATACTTTGATTGTTCAAATCCGAACCAAAATGCTGGATTCAATATGAAAGAATGGACTATAGGGGAGTTGCTAAAGGAAACAAAAGATTATCTGGTTAAAAAAGGTATTTCGGAACCCCGGCTATCTTCGGAATTACTCCTTGCAGATATTTTGAAGATGAAAAGACTCGATTTGTATCTGAAATTTGACAGAAAAGTTACTCAAGACGAATTGGATAGATACAGGGATTTTATTAAGAGGAGGATAAAGGGGGAGCCTGTGCAGTACATAATAGGTAAAACGGAATTTTTCGGACTTTCATTTCACATAGATAGAAGTGTACTTATTCCGAGACCTGAAAGTGAATTTCTTGTTGAGAAAGCCATTGATTATTTTAAAAAAAGAGATGGTGGCATTATAATCGATATAGGCACGGGTAGCGGTGTGATAGGAATTTCAGTTGCTTACTATTCCCCGAATGTAAAGGCGGTACTCTCTGATATATCGGAAGATGCTATAAGAGTTGCCTCATTAAATGCTGAAAAACTACTGGAAGTGGGAGACAGATTTATGGTAAATAAAGGGGATTTATTTGAAGGAATAGAGGAGAAAGGAGATATTATAACGGCAAATTTACCATATTTGAATCGAGAACAAATAGATAATCTTCAAAAAGAGGTGAGATCCGAGCCGATATCGGCTCTTTACGGAGGTGAAGACGGGCTTGATTTGATTAAACGGTTAATTGATGAAGCGGAGGAGCGAATGAACGAAGGTGGTGAATTGATCTTGGAATTTGATGAAGCGGGGAAAGAAGGACTCGAAATATTCTTGAAAAATAAAGGACTTGAATATACTCTTTATAAGGATTATAATAACCTGTATAGATATTGTATTATCGAGTATTGATTTATGAAGTTAGGTATAATCGCAAATGTAAAGAAGACCGAGTCTCGTAGTATCATAGAAAAGATGCAAAAATATTGTATAGAGAAAGGTATAATTCTTTTTCTCCAGAATGAGTATAAAGACCTTGCCATGGATAAAGATAGAATTCTGCCAATTACCGATATAATCGAAAAAGCAGATATTATTGTTTCTGTCGGAGGTGACGGGACTTTTCTCAAGGCGTCACATTTTATAAAAGACTCCGGCAAGGCAATTCTCGGTATCAATGCAGGGCACCTCGGTTTTTTGGCAGAAACGAGGGGTGAGGATGCGATAAAGATTCTCGATGATGTTGTTGCCGGTAGATATAAGATTGAAAAGAGAATGGTCCTCGAGGGAGAGTTTGCAGGCGAATCATATCACTGTCTTAATGATGTCGTAATTCATATGGGGAGCACATTGAGAATAGTTGATTTACAGCTTAAGTTGAACGGAGTCCCTGTGGCTCATTTTAGAGCTGATGGTATCATATTTTCGACTCCTACCGGTTCCACTGCATATTCACTTGCTGCCGGTGGACCTATACTGATTCCGACTATAGATGCCATTGTTATAACACCTATTGCTCCGCATAATCTGGGA
>QNBC01000114.1 GCA_003641665.1 candidate division TA06 bacterium | reverse complement strand
TGAAGCTGAAAAAGTTAGGGTAAAATTGGGATATAACCTCATTGTAACTGCCCATACAAAAACCGATTTTTTCGAAACGGTAATAATGCATCTGTTAAGGGGAGATAGTGTTTACGGGTTGCTCGGGATAGCTTATAAAAACGGCAATGTGATAAGGCCGATTCTTGCGGTTAATAGAGAGCAAGTTACGGCATTTTTAGAAGAGAATGGTATACAATGGGTGGATGATAGCACTAATGAGAAGCCGGTTTATACGAGGAATTATATCAGGAATATCATTGCTCCCCATTTTGCCAAAATCGGCGGGAATAATTTTGATAGTAAAATCATGAATTCGGTATTGGTACTTAGGGATTATGTTAAAATTGCCAATGAATACGTGAATAGAAAAGTTAAAGAGACGGTAAAAATAAAAAATGGTAAATTACATCTTGATTTAATGAGTTTTTTTCATTATAATGGCGTGGAAAGGAGAATGATTATCGTTAAAATTTTGGACTTGCTGGCTGTTTCTCATTCGAGAAATATGATATATGCCGTTGAGGGATTTATTAGTAACAAACCCTCATTTTATAACTATAACAATATCTTTAATATTGCAAAAAATAGTGAAAAAGCAATTTTTTGGAAAGACTCGGATTATAAATACAGTTTGAATTTAGGAGAAGTTTTGGAAACGAAATATTTTGTATTAAAGACGGAATATTGTAAAAAATGCGAACCGAAGAAATCCAAGAACTGTTTTTATTTTGATGCGAAACAAATTCCTTTTCCTGTTATCGTTAGGAAATTCAAGACCGGAGACAAGATGATTCCCTTCGGCATGAATACGCCAAAGAAGGTAAAAGATATTTTTAACGGAGAAAAGATCCCCGTATGGGAAAGGGATGAATATCCTCTCATTGTTGCCGGTGATGAGATTATAGGGATAATGGGAGTAAAGAGGAGTTCGTTGTATCTTGTTAACAAAAAAGGAGATTCGGCAGTTTTTGAATACGGGAGAATAAATGAAAATTAGAAAATACATAGATGAAAAAACGATAGAAGAGAGAATTATTCGATTGGCGGATGAGATATCGGCAGATTACAAAGGCAGTGATCCGATAATTATTTCCGTTTTGAAAGGAGCATTCGTTTTCACGGCGGATCTTATAAGAAAACTGAAATTTATGCCCAAAATCGATTTTATACGTGTGGAAAGTTACGGAAGTTCAACTGTATCATCGGGGAAGATAGAGAAGAAAACCGATTTATCAATTGATGTTAAGGGTAAGGATGTCCTTATAATTGAGGATATAGCCGATACCGGTCTTACTATACAATACCTTATCGGTTATCTCAATTCCCTCGGTGCCAGATCGGTAAAAGTTTGTGTTTTATTAAATAAAAAGGAGAAAAATAGAAAAGTACGGATAGATTATTACGGTTTTGAAATTGAAAATCAGTTCGTAGTGGGATACGGTCTCGATTTTGATCAAAAATACAGAAATTTGCCCTATATTGGCATTCTTGAGAAGGAGTAAAAATGGCTAGAAGAAAGAAACCTCAAATGAATCCCCTATCCATGTGGAAAACCATTTTGATTTGGTTGGGGATTATTGTTGCTCTTATGTTTTTAACGAGAAACATGACACAAGGTACAAAAACGATAAATATTTCATATACTGATTTCTACAATCAGGTTAAAAGTGGTAATGTAAATAGTATTACTGTTTCGGGAAACAGTATCGAAGGGGTTTTGAAAAGCGAAGGGAAAATATATATGAATGGGAAACCTGTTACATTTCTCAAGTTCAAAACCTATTTACCGGTAAAGGACCCCGATCTTATAAAAAAAATGGCGGATGAAAATATACAGATTAATGTAAAAAATTCCATTAACTGGTGGGATATGATTTGGCCCTATATCCCCTTTGTAGTTTTAATAATAATATGGGTTTTGATTATGAGACAAATGCAGGGGGGGGCAGGAAAGGCTTTTGATTTCGGAAAGAGTAGAGCTAAAATGTCTTATGAGGGAATGGAAAAGGTCACATTTGATGATGTGGCGGGAGCAGATGAAGCAAAACAGGAGTTGGAAGAAGTTATCGAATTTCTTAAAAAACCGAAAAAGTTTCAACGACTCGGAGCAAAGATTCCGAAAGGGGTTTTACTTGTAGGTCCCCCCGGAACGGGAAAAACACTTCTCGCAAGAGCGGTTGCAGGTGAAGCCGGTGTTCCGTTTTTGTCAATATCAGGTTCGGATTTTGTAGAGATGTTTGTAGGTGTTGGTGCTTCAAGGGTTAGAGACCTATTCAATAAGGGAAAGCAGATAGCCCCTTGTATTATTTTCATCGATGAAATCGATGCCGTTGGAAGACACAGAGGAGCGGGACTCGGAGGCGGAAACGACGAAAGAGAGCAAACATTGAATGCGCTACTTGTTGAGATGGATGGTTTTGAAATCAATTCGGGAATCATAGTACTTGCAGCAACGAATAGACCGGATGTTCTCGATCCGGCTCTTCTCAGGCCGGGACGTTTTGATAGGCAGGTTGTTGTTGACCTCCCCGATGTTAACGGAAGAACGGCAATTCTTGAAGTCCATACCAAAAAAACATTACTTGCGGATGATGTAAATTTGAGAGATATAGCAAGAGCTACACCGGGATTTTCAGGTGCCGATCTAGCAAATATGGTTAATGAAGCGGCTCTCAGGGCGGCAAAACTTAACAAGAGAAGAATAACAATGTCCGATTTTCTATATGCCAAAGATAAGATAATAATGGGGGTTGAGAGAAAGAGCATGGTGATTAGAGAAGAAGATAAGAAGTTAACGGCATATCATGAAGGCGGTCACACCCTTGTGGCAAAACTGATTAAGGGGATGGATCCTATAGAAAAGGTGACAATTGTTCCTCGGGGAAGAGCTCTCGGTGTTACAATGTCCCTGCCGATAGATGATAGAAGGAACTATACTCTGGAATATTTGAAAGGTGAAATAGCCGTTCTCATGGGAGGCAGGGTTGCCGAAGAGATCATTTACGGTAAGGATAACATTACCACGGGAGCAGCCAATGATATACAAAAAGCCACGGAGATAGCCAAAAGAATGGTGTGCGAATGGGGTATGTCGGGTAAGATAGGCAGTGTTGCTTTTAATCCTACATCCGAACAGATTTTTATTGGAAGGGAGTTGGCAAAACATAAAGAATATTCGGAGGCTACAGCGGTTTTGATAGATAACGAAATAAGAAAATTTGTTGATGAGGGTTATCAGAGAGCGAAGAAGATTATAACGGAAAATAAAGATATTCTCGATGGAATAATGGATGCCCTCATGGAGAAAGAAACGGTAATGGGGACTGAGGTGGACGAAATTATACGCAAATTGAGGCCTGATTTTGAAATTCCTAATCCATCCTCCATGGTCGTTTCCAGCGATCTGAATGAAATTATGAATGAAGATAAAGATATTAAGACCAAAATTGACGAAGTGTTAAAGGATGCCGAAAAAAAAGATAAAAAAGAGGCGGATGATGGACAGAAAATTGCTTGAAAAGGCAATAAGGGAGATGATAATAGCCATAGGGGAAGATCCGGATAGAGAAGGACTGAAAAATACACCGGTCAGAATATCCAAACTGTATGAAGATATTTTTTCCGGCGTAGGAAAGGATGCAAGAAAGAACATAAATGTATACAAAGCAAAAAACGAAGATGAGATGGTCATTCTTTCCGATATTCCGTTTTATTCAATGTGCGAACATCATTTTTTGCCATTTTTCGGGAATGTTCACATAGCATATATACCTAAAGATAATCAGATTACAGGATTTTCGAATTTAATCGATGTAGTTGATACTGTTTCCAAAAGACCCCAAATACAGGAGAGAATGACTACGGAAATAGCGGATACAATCAACGATATGGTAAATCCTCTCGGAGTTCTAGTTGTTGTTGAGGCGAGACAGTTCTGTGTGGAATTTCAAGGGAGAAACCGCAAGAATATAAAAACTGTTACTTCCGCTATAAGAGGAGCATTTAGAAAAAATGCGACGAGACAGGAGGCATTACAGCTACTAAGAAAGGTATCGAGGAATGAAAATTAGAGAAATTTCGGTACGTTCCGTCGAAGATGCGGAAAAATTAATGCGAAAGATAGGGGTTGATGAAATAGGTGTTAGGGTAATGTCACCTAAAACATCACATAAATATGTTTACATGAAAGATATGACACTTACGCAATGCCATATAATAAAACAGGTAGCTCTTGCCAACAACACGGATGCTGCCGTTCATAAACAGGTAGTTACGGGAAGAATTGAAAAATCGGATATACTGCTTTTCGGAACGGTTAAACAGTTGGGCTATATTGCGAAAAGTCTCTCTCATCAGCAATTTAAATTAAAAGAGGTTGCAAATGAGATAGAAAGAATAATAAAAGTCCGTAAAAACCGCATTTGGAAATTCAGAGGGAGAAAAATTGACTTAACTAAAAAAACGGCTATAATGGGTATTTTAAATGTAACTCCAGATTCATTTTCGGATGGAGGGAAATGGACAAATATCGATAATGCTTTGAGGCATTGCGAAACAATGGTAAATGAGGGAGCCGATATAATTGATGTAGGAGGTGAGTCAACAAGACCGGGAGCTCGTAAGGTTGGACTTGCCGAGGAGTTGGGGAGAGTAATCCCTTTGATTGAAAAAATAAAACAAAATTTTGATATCCCCGTATCCATTGATACGTACAAATCTAAGGTTGCAGAAGAAGCGGCAAAAGCCGGAGCGGAAATTGTTAATGATATAAGCGGACTTAACTTCGATAGTAATATGCCGGATATAATCGCCAGGAACAAAATGGGATGTTGCATAATGCACATACTCGGAACCCCCGAAAACATGCAGAAGAATCCGTATTATGAAGATGTAATCGATGAAATTAACGATTATTTTAATGTATCGATGATGAAGGCAAAAGAGAAAGGTGTCGATACAGATGCTATTGTTATAGATCCCGGTATAGGATTCGGGAAGAGAGTAATAGACAATCTTATGATTTTAAACAGATTAAATGAATTTGACATACACGGAGTTCCCGTTTTAGTAGGTTTGTCCAGGAAATCGTTTATAGGCAAGGTATTGAATTTGGAAGTAAACGAACGTTTATTTTCAACTGTTGGGGCTCAAATTGTTGCATATATGCGAGGAGCCGATATCTTACGTGTGCACGATGTGAAGGCAGCCTACGATTCTATTAGAATTGCGGAAGCGATAACAAATGAGGCGGACGTGGAATGATTATTTTTAGTCCGATAGATATTTTTGATATTGCGATACTTGCCTTTATCACCTATGAAATCTTTATTTTTATAAAGAATTCCAGAGCTAATCAGATGATCATAGGTCTGATTCTCATATTTGTGTTTGTTCTTTTAGCGAATATTTTGAACATGGTAGGACTTAAATGGTTGGCCGATCAGTTGAAGAATGTATGGCTTATTGCTTTTTTCATAATTTTTCAGCATGAACTACGCTCTGCTGTCAATGAAATCGGCAAATCGAATATTCTTAACTTTTTGTCCAAAAGTGAGAATTTAACGGTTATTGATAAACTCGTTAAGGCAACTATGCAACTTAAAGACAGAGGTGTTGGAGCAATAATTGTTATTACAAAAAACAATGTTTTATCACATATAGAGGAAACAGGAACAAAACTCGATTCTGCTATCTCGGAGGATCTTATTTCAACGATTTTTACAC
>QNBC01000113.1 GCA_003641665.1 candidate division TA06 bacterium | reverse complement strand
CCGTTTTCGACGGGCATTGCAGTATGAGCGAAGGTAAAATCGGTGGACAGAAACAGCAGAAATAATTTAACGAGTTTTTTGTTAAATTTAGTTGCTCTGCTCTTAGTGGCACATTTATTTCACGGCATAATCATAACGAATATTTTTTCGTTGATTTTAGCCGTATTGGTAATCGGTTTTATAAATACGTTTGTCGGCCCGATTTTACTTGTTTTGACATTGCCCATTAATATTTTGACCATCGGTCTTTTTACATTTATAGTTAACGGCATGCTCTTTGCCCTTGCTGCCTTTGTAGTTCCCGGTTTTGCAATTACGGATTTTTCTACTGCGGTTTTCGGATCGGTTGTTTACTCAATATTCAGTATAATTTTAAATGCTCTTTTTAACAAATGATAGCAGTAACTCAGATTGTAATCCTGTTTTTTTCCATAATACTTCATGAAGTCGCACACGGATATGTAGCGTTTTTGAAAGGTGATGACACGGCTTACAAGAGGGGACGACTGACGTTAAATCCGTTACCTCACATAGATCTTTTCGGAACGATTTTACTACCTCTATTTATGTACTTTATGAAGTTCAAGTTCTTGTTCGGATGGGCGAAACCGGTTCCCATTAATCCTAACAACCTTAAAAATCCCCAAAAGGATCTTGTTTTAATAGGAGCTGCGGGGCCGGCTGCAAATTTAGTATTGATGATTCTTTTTTGGGGGATATACAAAGCTGCGGTATATTACAAGCTTGGAGTAACATTCGCCACAGGAGCGGCTTTCGGGATAGCAATAAATTTACTTCTTTTACTCTTTAATGCAATACCTATTCCTCCGTTAGATGGTTCAAGGGTTTTCGGAGGTTTACTAAGGGGGAAACTCTACGATTATTACTTGAAATTGGATAAATTCGGATTTATAATAATTATAATCCTACTTTATGTGGGGCTTTTGGATAAGTTTATATTTCCTATAATGGGAGTTATAATGGATTTTATGGGGGTGCATTTATCATTTTAATCGGAGGTTTGAATGAAAATATCGATAGGTTCCGATCATGCCGGTTTTGAACATAAAGAGCTAATAAAAAGATATTTGATCAATGCGGGACATGAAGTTGTAGACAGGGGTACAGACTCAAAAGAATCCTGTGACTATTCGAAATTTGCCCTTCTTGTTTCGGAAGATGTTGCTCGGGGAAAAGCGGATAGAGGGGTTCTTATTTGCAATACAGGTATTGGGATGTCAATAGCTGCAAATAAAGTCCGTAGAAGTTATGCAGCTCTTATAAGAACAAAAGAGGATGCATTTGCCGCTCGACATCATAACAACAGTAACATAGCATGTTTTGGTGCGGCGAGAAACACAACCGATGAAATTATTGCTTTTATGGAAATCTGGTTGAAAGAAGGATTCGACGGTGGTAGACATGCAAGAAGAGTAAATTTAATAAAAGATTATGAAAACAAACATATTATCGGAGGTGGAGATGAGTAGTTTCAAAGAAAAGGACCCGGAGGTTCTTAACATACTCAACAAAGAACTTAAAAGACAACAAGGTAACCTTGAACTTATTGCTTCGGAAAATTTTACGGATCCCCTTGTTATGAAGGCTCAGGGTTCGGTTTTTACCAATAAATATGCAGAGGGATATCCGTATAAATATCGAAAGAGCGGAGAATTGGATTATAATCTCTATGGGAGATATTACGGAGGATGTGAGTTCATAGACGAAGGAGAAAAACTTGCCATAGAAAGGGTGAAAAAGTTATTCGGTGCGGAGCATGCCAATGTTCAACCACATTCGGGTTCACAGGCTAATATGGCTGTCTATTATACTCTCCTCGAGCCGGGAGACCTTGTTTTCGGTTTGGATTTATCCCATGGAGGCCATTTGACGCACGGACATCCTTTGAGTTTTTCCGGCAAATATTTTAAGATTTTTCATTATACCGTAGATCCGAAAACAGAAGTTATTAATTACGATCAGTTAAGGAAATGGGCTGTTGAAGAAAAACCGAGGATGATTATCGCCGGAGCAAGTGCATATCCACGAAAACTCGATTTTGCAAAATTCAAAGAGATTGCCGATGAAGTAGGGGCATATCTGATGGTGGATATGGCTCACATAGCCGGACTTATTGCGGCGGGATTACATGAAAACCCCGTTCCGTACGCTGATATGGTAACATCCACAACGCATAAGACATTGAGGGGACCGAGAGGTGGATTTGTGCTAACAAAGGAAAAATACAGAAGAGATCTGGATAGGGTTGTTTTTCCGGGACTTCAAGGAGGACCGCTGGAACATGTTATTTTGGCGAAAGCCGTGGCTTTCAAATTAGCTCTTGAACCGGAATTCAAAGATTATCAGAAAAAAGTGGTTGATAATGCAAAAACACTTGCCGAGGCACTTAAGAGGGAAGGTTTCAGATTGGTTTCAGGTGGCACGGATACACACCTCATGCTTGTTGATTTAAGACCCAAAAAGGTAACAGGTAAGAAATTGGAGAAAGCCCTTGATAAAGCCGGTATTACGGTAAATAAAAATACAATTCCATTCGATCCGGAAAAACCGTTCGTAACCAGCGGTATAAGGATTGGAACGCCGGCAATGACGACAAGAGGAATGGGCAAGGATGAGATGGTAAAAATTGCTTCCTTTATAAGGAGAGTAGCGGAAAACATTGAAAACGAAGATGAAATTGCAAAAGTCAGAGATGAAGTGAAGGAACTGACCGATCAGTTTCCTCTTTACCCGAACGTAAAATATGAGTAATTACATTAATGATGTAAGGTCGGTAGTAGGGCATGAACACAGTTTGGTAGAAGAAAGAATACTCAGATATTTTGCTTATGACAATCTGCGGGAATTCACGATTCCCGCAGTTGTCGTTTTCCCACAAAACACTGATGAAATCAGGGAAATTATTAAAATTGCATCGAGATATAGGATTCCGTTGGTGCCAAGAGGAAGCGGAACGGGAAGAACAGGGGGCGCAGCTGTCATAGATAGCAGAACAATAGTCGTTTCTATGTTGAGGTTCAATCATATTATTGATGTGGATGAGAAAAACAGGATAGTGATTACAGAACCGGGTGTAATAAATGCTGATCTACATAGGGCTGTCGAGAAATGCGGGCTTTTTTATCCGCCCGATCCGGCAAGTATGGAAATGTGTACTATAGGAGGCAATATAGCCGAAAATGCCGGAGGCCCAAGAGCTGTTAAATACGGTGTAACTTCAAATTATTTATTGAATCTGACAGCGGTTTTTGGCAACGGATTAAGCTATTCTGGAGATCGATATGTAATAAAAAATGTTTCATCATATAATATACCGCAGATGCTTGTGGCTTCCGAGGGGACATTTGGAATAATAACAAGATCGGCACACAGGCTTTTGAATAAACCTGAAACGATAAACATGGCAGTGGTCTCGGTAAATAGGGCTGAGGATTTCCCCGGTTTGTTTTATGATATTATGCATAAAAATATAGACCCCATGAGCGTTGAGTTCCTCGATAAAAAAATTGTAAACATATTAAGTAAATCACAAGAACTTATCAGTGGTAATGCTTATGCTTCTCTCTTAATAGAGATTGATGGAAATGAGAATGATGTAAAAAACAGAATGGTTTTACTCAATGGTATTGTTAAAGGCAGAGGAGATATATTCGTGGCTTCCGATAAAGAGGAGATCGAGAAAATAAGAGGAATAAGAAGAGCTATTTCAACAGAAATTACAAAGCTCTATAGCAAGAAATTTTCATGTGACATCGTAGTCCCCATTTCGAATATACCGAATATACTGGATTATCTTAATGAGTTAAGTAAAAAATCGGGTGTAGAGATTATGTCATTTGGACATGCAGGGGATGGGAATTTACATGTCAATGTTTTGTACGATAAAGAATTGCCCAATAAAAATGAGATAGAGAGATGTGTGATTGAAGGGGCTGTGAAATTTAACGGAACAATTACGGGGGAGCATGGGATAGGGATAAGGAATCTCGATTACCTCAATATGATTTTTTCCGATGAAGAAATTGATTTATATAGAAGGCTCAAAAAAACATTCGATCCGAATCTGATCATGAATCCCGGGAAAAAAATAACTATATAATCCAACCCGATAAAATTAAACGATTATTTTTGTAAAAAACAGCGAGTTGCCCAGGTGTTACGGCAAATATTTTTTTATTCACCGTTATCTTAGCAGTATCACTGCCCGTTTCTGTAAAATGGGCATCAAAAAGAGGGGAAAGTGAGCGTATTTTCACTTTTCCATCCAATGACGGCTGTTTATCACTACATAACCAATTGATGTTGTTAATGTAAATGGTATCGGTATAGAGGAATTCCTTTTCGCCTACAAAAATAGTGTTATTAGCCGGATCCACTTTAACTACGTAAAGCGGTGATTCCCATGAAATACCCAACCCTTTTCGTTGTCCTACGGTGTAATTTATTATCCCTTTGTGTTTTCCAATTACTTCACCTGTTGCAATATGGATTATATTACCGGGAAGGGATAGTTGCTTCTTGAACTTCTTATATTCGCTGCTATCTGCAAAGCAGAGATCCTGACTTTCTCGCTTTTTATGTATTTCAAGTCCCATCTCCTCCAATTCTCTTCTTATATCCGTTTTTGAAAAATCACCGCACGGTAGTTCAAGATATTTGAGATAGGATTCACTCAGTCGACCGAGAAAATAGGACTGGTCCTTCTTAATGTCAACGGCTCTTTCTATACAATATCTACCTGCATATTTTGTTATTCTTGCGTAGTGTCCCGTTATCACAACATCGTATTTTGCGGGACAGTTAGTTTTTATGAATTGTTCGATTTTCACCTTTTTATTACATATTGCACAAGGATTCGGGGTTTTTCCTGAAAGATATATGTTTTCAGTCTTCTTTATAACCTCATTTGAAAATTCCCTGCTAACATCAATTATTCGATGCTTTACACCGAAAAGTTTACTGTAATAGGCAGCATCTTCGATATCCGAAGGTGTACAGCAGGTTGATTTCTCCATAAATGAGAATGTTATTGCTTCGACGAATCTATATTTGCGAGTGGCTTTGAGAAGGGCGAATGTACTATCCGCTCCTCCGCTAATCAGAATAGCTGCTCTTAATGGGCTCAGTGACGATTTCAACTATTTTAGCTTCTCCTTTAAAGGGATCCTTCATTTTCTTGTCAAAAAGAGCAATTATAAAGAAAGTAATACCGAGTGCAGCAAATCCGAGAAGTATGGAAACTGTTTCGCTAAAAAATATTTTGCCGATATATGCACCGAGAAATAATGAAATAAGCGGAACAATGTAAACAATAAATGAATGTGTCACAAGGTGCTTCTCGGAGAACTCCACTTTAACCGTATCGTTTTTACTTGCCCCGATGTTATTGTTTACAATGTAGTGTAGGCTCTCACGAGACACCCAGTTACTACATGTTCCATTCAATGGGCATGTTTTGCACGCATCCTGAGGGACTATCGTTATTTTTGCCGTCCCGTTGTCATATGTTTCGATAACCGTTGCCATTTCAATCATTATAATTCTACCATCCTTTGTATGGGTTTATATGCATTTTTTATGATTTCTTCCGGTAGCTTGATTTCGTATTTTAATTCTTTCAAAGACTTAAGCAAATTGTCAAGAGTAATTGCTTTCATTCCCTGACATATCAATTTATCTTTTAGCGGATAAAATTTCTTATCCGGGTTTTCCTTCTGTAACCTGTAAATCATTCCCTCTTCTGTGCCGACGACAATTTCCTTTTTATTTGTTTCTTT
>QNBC01000112.1 GCA_003641665.1 candidate division TA06 bacterium | reverse complement strand
TCTCCCCGCTCTTCCATCTGATATCTTATACAATCTTTGTTTCCGATGAAGCAGTAATTATCTACCCAATATGATGGTATTTCTCCCCTTTTGAATCTTAAATAAACGGGGCAGGACGGTTGCCAAATACATCTTTTCAATTTATCTATAGATTTGAAAAACCGTATATCTTTCTTCATATTCCCGCTACTCAGAAAAATCTTTATGCCCTTTTCATTTAGCGATTGTTCTCTTTCTCCGAATTTTCCGGAAAATAAAACCGCTATCTCTCTTGCATTTTCCACATCTTTTATTTCAAAACTGTCTTTATCAACCGATTTTATAATTGTATCACTCTCGCTTAACGATTCCGGTTTGCCATTCTTAATGGAGAAATGGACATTCTTAAAATCATACTTTATAGTAATATAAAAAACGGATTTTCCTTCACCGCTTTCCAATATGGTGAAATTTGCTTTTTCAAACATAGATTTAACTTCACGGAGAGAATAATAACTTTCCGGAATACCGGTATCAAAAGAGTTTTTCCAATCCACGAGGATAAATACACCGTTATAGGCAATCACATACTTTAATCCGTTAATAAATTTCTCGACAGAACTTATATGATGAAAAGCCCTGATTGTGTAGATTATATCGTATCTTCGATTCAGAGAGCTTATCTCTTCTGCGGGGGTTTTAATAATGTGAAGTTTGTTACCCGAATAATAAGCATAAGGATCAAGACATTCCGTTTTTAGTTCAAATCTCGTTCTGATTTTTTCTGCAATAATACCGTTTCCGCAACCTATATCAAGTGCAGTTTGCCTTATGTCGGAGTATTTCGAAAGAAGATTAAAAAGAATATCGTCCCCTTCTCTGTCCATATCCATTATCTCCTCCTAATGTATACAACCACCGCTCCTTCTCCTCCATCTCGAAGAGGGGCATTTGTAAAATCTCTTACATAAGGATTCGTGTTAATTAGTTTTCTTATACCGTTTTTTAAAACAGGCTCTCCATTGCTATGCAATCCCACGCCGTGGATAATGAGAATTCTATCATAATGCAATTCAAAAGCTCTTTTTAATTTTCTTTTAACTACTATTTCTGCATCTTTTAGTCGTAAACCATGCAAATCTATGGTCATATCATAGTGTTTCTTTGTATCCTTATTTTTCTTATACTCCCCTGTGTTAGCATCTTTGTCTATAATTCTGTGTTTTTTAAGCCATTTTTCAATTTCATCATTGCTCATACTAAGAAAGATACTCGTTACAGTAAAAATGTCAACCAATTTCGTTATTGTAAATTATATAAATGGCATAAATAGTTTAGATCGTTATAAAATTGATGTGAATTCCTTTCAAGTGATCGTATGGTGCTCTGTGATTTTTATAACTTATTTTATTCCTAAAATAATTCAAGAGGATAAATTTACTTCACAAAACCATAAATTTGATATAATATAATAATATGAAATTTGTAATATTTGACCTCGACGGGACACTTTTTGATTCTAAAAACGGAATAATAAATGCATTTGTTTATCCTCTTAAAGAGATGGGATTGGAATACGATGAAAAATGGGTGGAACAAATGATAGGGCATACACTGAAAGAGATGTACGATGAAATATTACCTGAAGGGTTAAAAGACAAAACGGATTGGTGTATAGAAGAGTATAGAAAAGTCTATTTAGAGCAATTCCATTATAAATCCAACCTCTATGATGGAGTTAAAAGTACACTAAGAGAGCTGAAAAACAGTGGCATTTCAATGGCAATTGCAACGACAAAACCAACCGGTATAACGGAGAAAATTGCCGAACATTTTCATATAGCCCGTTATTTTAATGTGATTATGGGGACGGAAGATAACACCCCTCATAAACCGAATCCAACAATAGTTTATAACATTAAGAAAATCGTTAATTTTGACAATGAACGTACAATTCTTGTCGGTGATACCTATCTGGATATTATAGCAGGTAAAAATGCCGGGATTAAAACGTGTGCTGCAATGTACGGTTACGGAGACAGGTTGAAAATATTTCAGAGTATCCCGGACTATTCGATCAGGACTATTTACGATATTATAGGTATTGTGGAGGTATTATGAAGTTAAGAGTAAATATAATTCTATTCTTTGTATTCTTGATGACGTTAAATACAGGGTGTGGAGGGGAGAATCTTAACAGTTATAAAAAAAGCGGTGAAAACATTAAACTGTCTTTCAAATTTAAAGCTGATTCGGTTCTCCTCGTATATAGAAATTATATAGATATGAAATTCAGTGATACTGCTGTTTTTTTGAAAGGGGAAAAGGGGAAGTTTAATTATACTATTGTTCCGAAAACCGGAACGAATTTAATAGAGTATTATTTTGAGGATATGAATGGCAATCGATATCCTTTCAAAGGGCATTTTTATACAGTTTTTTTTCGTAAAAAGGGAAAAGAACTTAGATATGCCAATTTCAATCATGCCAGAGATCTTTATAAAGCCGGAGTGAGAAAAAGTAGCGTTATTTTTTACTATACAAACAGGGAATTAAAGCAATATCCTAACGATTATCAGATTTACCGATTTCTCGATGATATAAGATACAACATTCCGAATTTTAATATAACTCTTAACGATATGCTCAATATGGCAAAGAAGGGAACTCCCGGGTTTTATCGGATTTTTACCGTAATAATGTCCCGATACAACATGAAAAGAGCCGATAGCCTTTTTAACTCGATGTTAAGCAATAAAATAAAACCTATAAACATGATTGAATATTTTGGTAGGGCATCGAGAGATACGGCATATATCTCATCCATTGCAAATAAATTCCCCGATTTTTCTTATGATATTTATAAAAATTGTTTTTTAGCCACTGTGAAATATAAAATATTCAAGAATTACGATTACTACTATAAAATATTGATGTCATATAAAAATGCCCAAAATGATCCCGATATTTATGGAGCAATAATTTTATCGAAAAGAGGGGACCCCATTAAGGCATACGAGAAATTAAAAGAATTGAGAAAATTGGAGCCGGAAGAGATATCCATTATAGCGGAGAAAATGGTAATCTCAGGGGATAAGAAACTCCCTAAATTACTTGAAGGATTAGATTTAAAAGGACTCTCTCCATTGATGTTAAACGGGATAAGTTACGAAATGGCAATTCATGGAGTCGATATTCCCCTTGCAGAAAAAATAATAGTCGCAGCATTGGATCGTTTTACTCTTCCATATTCCTTTGCGAAAGATTTTTTTACCCAATTTTACAAACAAAAATATCATTATTATGCAAGCAGCGCCTATATGATGGATACATATGCCTATATACTCTTACAGCAAAAGAAGATTAACGAGGCAAAAGCTGAATTTGAAAAGGCAATTACTTATTTAAAACTTGTAGGTGAAGAAGATCCTACTATATTGGAACATTACTCCTATATTTTGGAAAAACAAAAGGTTCCCGATGATTCACTTGTTGTCATTTACGGAAAAATACTCTCTTATGGAGGCAATGAAGAAGTAAAACAGAAACTTCGCAAAATATATGTAAGAAAGTATGGCAATGATAAGGCTTTTGATGTTTATGTTAAAAGACTGAAGAGAAGATACGGTGTCATGAAACGTATAGACAGAAGTATTAAGAATTATTCGTTAAAGGATGTGAATAACAAATTATATCATTTGCAACAATTTAAAGGGAAGGTTATCATTCTAACGGTATTTAAATCAGAATGCGGATTTTGTAAAGCCGAAGCTTACGATTTGAGACGGCTTCAGAATAAATTCAAGGGAAGTAAGAGTGTTGTTTTCATCGATATTACACCGGATAGCAAAAGAAAAGCTATTGCATTTTCGAGAGAGTATAAATTAAAAGCAATCACGATTCCTGATGCCATAGATATGATAAATGAACTGGCAGTTGTAGGAACTCCGACAAACTTTGTTATAGGAACTGACGGGAGAATACACTATATTGTAAAGGGATATTTTACCGATTTTAAAGATATAATTGAAGAGATGATAAAGAACGAATTGAATGTCGATTAAAAGGAGGACATATGAATAAAGAAGCTAAATTTTTCTTAAAAAGGTTACTTGAAACATCCGGACCTTCAGGGTTTGAGAACAAAAATGCGGAAAATTGGAGAAAAAGAACGGAGAAATTTGCCGATAAAGTTTACGGGGACTATCATGGGAACAGTTTTGCTGTTTTAAATGAAAAGGGTTCTCCAAAAGTTATGATTGCCGGTCATATAGATGAAATCGGCTATATGGTAAATCACGTGGACGAAAAGGGGTTTATTTATTTTTCAACAATCGGAGGCATTGATCCTCATATAATGCCCGGTCAAAGAGTTATAATTCATAATGAAAAGGGAGATGTTCCGGGAATTATGGGGAGGAAGCCGATACATGTAATTACGGCGGATGAGAGATCGAAAGTATCAAAGATACAAAATATGTGGATTGATATAGGTTCAAAAAGCAAGAAGGAGACACTCAAGCATATTAGCATAGGAGATCCTATTACAGCGGATGAAGGTTATGTAGAGGTTTTAAACGACAATGTCGTTGCACGTGCTCTTGATGACAGAGCGGGAGCTTTTATCGTTTCCGAAGTCATAAGAATTCTATCGCAAGAAATCAAAACATTCAAACCTGCTGTTTACGGTGTGGCTACGGTGCAGGAAGAGGTAGGATTAAGAGGAGCTATAACTTCGGCTTACAGTGTCAATCCGGACATAGGATTTGCCGTTGATGTTACATTTGCGACGGACCATCCCGAAATGGACAAAAGGCTTATGGGTGAAGTTACACTTGGAGGTGGGCCTGTATTGTACAGAGGGGCGAACATCAATCCGAAATTGTACGACCTTCTCGTGAAAACAGCAAAGAAAAAGAAAATTCCACATCAATTAAGAGGCGCTGCAAGGGGAACGGGAACAGATGCAAATGCAATACAGTTGGCAAGAGGTGGAACAGCAACAGCCCTTATTAGTATACCGAACAGGTATATGCATACTCCTGTTGAGATGTGTAATCTTAAAGATATTGAAAATGTTGCAAAACTTATTGCTTATACGATAAAAGAAATTAAATCTGAAAAGGATTTTATTCTATAATAAAAAGAGGGGAGAAATTCCCCTCTTTTTTACCTTCTTAAATCATCTACAATTTGCCGCTCGTAAAACACTTTGTAATTGCCGTAACTATAGTAGTAAATATACCTATAATCTTGTGTGGGGTCACTATCGATATTACCGCGTGCAGCAATATAACAATAAGAGATATTGTATTCAGGTCTATTATACCAGTAAATGTAATAATAATACGGATCTGATTTCATAAAACGGACATTTAAATTAGGTCCTTTACGGTACATAGAGAGCGTATCGCCTTCCCTGTATTTACCGTTTCTACTGTATGCAACATTATTATATACATTTGGTCCGGGTCCGAAATGATCGTATTCACCGTAAAATAGTTGCTCATTATTCCAGATCTCTTTGAGTTTGTTTTTCATAATGTTCTGACGGATGCGCGCCTTTATTTTAACGAAATCCGCGACACTTAGAGATGCTAAAATCCCTAAGATTACTATAACAACCGTTATCTCAATTAATGTAAATCCACTACTTCTTTTTCTATCCATCATATATTATTCTATAAATAATATATGATTTTGTCAAGAACCTTAATTTTGATTTGGGTAGATAGGTCCGCTTGCACTAAAGTTCCGACGGGCAGATATGAATATATTAACCGGCAAGAATGAGATTCCGAAACAAGTTCGGAATGACAAAGTCAAGTGAAAAATGATGCAATTGTTGTGTGAAATGACATCCTTTTTGTCACCCTGAATTTATTTCAGGGTCTCAATGCCCCTCTTCCTGTCACCCTGAAGC
>QNBC01000111.1 GCA_003641665.1 candidate division TA06 bacterium | reverse complement strand
GTAGTGTAATTGATCGTAGGGTGGATAATTCCGTTTTGAATTTGAAGTGACGTTGCAATTGCCTCTATGGCACCAGCTGCTCCCAAAAGATGGCCGGTCATTGATTTTGTTGAATTGACAGGAATTTTATAGGCGTATTCCTTGAAAAGCGATTTAATAGCCATTGTTTCCACTTTATCATTAAGTTGTGTGGATGTTCCGTGGGCGTTAATGTAATCTATGTCCTCCGGATTTAAACCGGCTTTTTTAATTGCGAATTCCATTGCCTTTGCCGGTCCGGAACCATCCGGTGAGGGTGCCGTGATATGGTAAGCATCTCCGGTTGCGCCATAACCTTTTAATTCGGCATAAATTTTAGCACCTCTTCTGATGGCATGGTGGAGCTCCTCGAGTACTATAATACCGGAACCTTCTCCCATGACAAAACCGTCACGATCTTTGTCGAAAGGTCTTGATGCTTTTTCAGGTTCATCATTTCTCGTTGAAAGTGCTCTCATGGATGAAAAACCGCCTACCGCCATCTCTGTGATCGCAGCTTCTGCTCCGCCTGCAATCATAATATCCGCATCATCTCTTCGGATGATTTCAAATGCCTCACCGATTGCATGAGTAGAAGATGCACATGCCGAAACAACGGAGAAATTGGGCCCCTTAAAACCGTGTCTAATGGATATCTCCCCACTGATGGTATTGATTATCATCATAGGGACGTAGAAGGGACTTATTCTTGAAGGTCCTTTTGCCAGAAATATCTTATGTTGTGCCTCGAATGTTTCTATCCCTCCTATACCTGATGTCGCAAGAACACCGGCTCTGTACGGATCAAATTCGGTATTGTCAAGTCTTGCATCGTTAACAGCTTCCTTTGCTGCAATTACGGCATAAACAGCAGCACTGTCCATTCTACGTATCTCTTTTCTGTTAAGGCCATAGTCTTCCGGATGGAAATCGGAAAGTTCTCCGGCAATTTTGCAGGCAAAATCATCGGTGGGAAATTTTGTGATTTTCTTGATGCCGTTTTGCCCTGTTCTCAGTGATTTCCAGAAATCATCTTTTCCAATTCCGATGGGAGAAACAACACCAATTCCCGTTATTACGACCCTGCGATTCATAAACACTCCATTATTTTGTTTTTTCTTGAATATAATCGATTATTGCATTTACCGTTGTCAGTTTGTCAATATCCTCCTGAGGGATTTTTGGAATTTCAAATTCATCTTCAATACCCATTGCAAATTCTACGATATCCAGTGAATCCGCTCCGAGATCATCAATAATATTAGAATCTTCCTTAATCTCACTTTCGTCGACTCCGAGTTTGTCTACCATCAAATCCTTTAATTTAGCGAAAATTTCTTCTCTGTTCATAATAACTCCTTTTTTACATTACCAGTCCGCCATCAACATTTATTACCTGACCCGTAATATAATTTGCCGCTTCCGACGATAGAAATAAAACGACATTTGCTATATCTTCGGGTTTTCCCAATTTTCTTTCGGGGATAGATTTTAAATAATCTTCTACAACATTTTCCGGGAGAGATTTAGTCATGCTTGTTTCGATAAATCCCGGAGCTATTGCGTTTACGGTAATATTCCTTCTTGCCACCTCCTTTGCTAATGATTTTGTGAGACCTATGATGCCGGCTTTCGATGCTGCGTAGTTAATTTGCCCGGCGTTACCAATTTCACCAATCACGGAAGCAATATTTATAATTTTACCGTATCTTTTTTTCATCATTACGGGAATTGCGGCTTTGCAACAGTTGAAAGTGCCTTTTAAGTTTGTATTTATTACATCATCCCAATCTTTTTCTTCCATTCTTATCAGAAGATTATCTCTCGTTATTCCGGCATTATTTACAAGTATGTCAATGGAACCGAGTTTCTCCGTAATCTTTGCAAAGGCATCCAAAACAGCGTTGTAGTCCGAAATATCTATGGAGATATAGGTGAATGTCCCCGGGTAGGAAGAGAATTCCTCTTTCAGTTTATTATCTTTGTCCTCGTTTTTTTCAAGAATAACTATATTTGCTCCCGCTTTTGCAAAAGCGGTTGCAATGGCTTTACCAATTCCTCTCCCGGCTCCGGTTATAACGGCATTTTTATTTTTGTAATCCATAACCACCTCATCATTTTATTGGTTAATACTATTTATTGTGTTCAATTCAATATCCCGGTCTATACGCTTTATAAGGTTGCAGAGAGTTCGCCCGGGACCTATTTCAACGACTGCTGTAACTCCTTCCCTTTTCATTTTCATTACAACATCCACCCATTTTACAGGGAGCATTATTTGATTTTTCATGTATTCTTTTATTTTCGTTCCCTCTGTGTATATATTTAAGTCGCCTGCGGCAAGGAAAGGGATTTTAGGATTTTTAAACTCAAATTGATCGATAAAATCGGCGAATTGTTCGCTTGCTCTCTTCATGAGAGGCGAATGAAACGCATTGCTAACATTCAATTCGATAGCTCTCTTTGCTTTCGCATCGATTGCAAGTTCACATGCATATTTCACGGCTTTTTTTTCGCCGGAGATTACGATTTGTTCGGGAGAGTTGAAATTGGCTGCAATGACAATTCCCTTTCTGTTTGCTTTCTCGAGAATATCACTGACAGTTTTGTACGGTAGTCCGATAATTGCCGCCATTGTTCCTTCACCATGTTCCGATTTTTCCGACATTAATCGTCCCCTTTCTCTGACCAACCTTAACCCGTCCTCGAAGGAAAGCACACCCGAAGCAAAAAGAGCCGAATATTCACCGAGACTGTGGCCCGCAGTGTATGAAAAATCGTATTTATCTTCGATTAGTTTATAGAGAATGGCGGAATTTAAGAAGATGGCAGGTTGTGTATTGTAGGAGATTCTCAATGTGTCGTCCGGACCATTAAAAGAAAGGTCGGAAATGGAAAATTCCAATATCTCATCCGCTCTTTCAAAAAGTTCTCGTGCCTTTTCATTATTATCATAGAGATCTTTACCCATCCCCACTTTTTGAGCACCTTGCCCGGGGAAAATGGCTGTCAACTTAACCATTACCACCTCATTACCGCAGCTCCCCAAGTGAGCCCGGCTCCGAAAACATCAAAAAGAATCAAATCACCTTTCTTAATTTTACCATTTCGCACGGCTTGGTCAAGAGCAATAGGCAATGTACCTGCGGATGTGTTGGCATATTTGTCTATATTAATAAAAACTTTTTCTATGGGAATATGCAATCTTTTTGCTGTCGATTGCATGATCCTGACATTTGCCTGATGAGGGATAAAAATACTTATATCACTCCCTTCAACACCGGCTGTTTCAAGTGCCTCGTTTGCTGCGGAAACCATTGTTCTTACGGCATGATTAAACACCTCCCTTCCGTTCATAAATATGGTATGGAGGTTTTTTTCAACCGTCTCTTTTGAAGCCGGCATTCTTGAACCACCTGCAGGTTGATATAAAAGATCACCGTATTCTCCCTTTGCCCCAATTACGGAAGATAGAAGTCCGGAATCATCATTGCTTTCCGTTACAATTGCCGCACCTGCTCCGTCACCGAATAGAACACATGTATTTCTATCACTCCAATTGGTTATTTTCGATAGAGTTTCTCCTCCTATTACAAGGAGATTTTTATATTTCCCCGATGCTATGAAATTATGAGCAACTTCCAATGCATAGAGAAATCCTGAACAACCGGCACTCAAATCAAATGCGAATCCTTGTTTGATTCCGAGATTGTTTTGTATAATACAAGCTGTTGAAGGAAACATCATATCGGGAGTAACGGTAGCGACCAGAATGCCGTCTATTTTTTCAACTGGAATATTTGCCATTTCTATTGCGTTTTTTGCAGCTTCAGTCATTAAATCGGAAACCGCAGTGTTATCGTCCGCTATTCTTCTCTCTTTAATCCCTGTTCTTTCGGTGATCCACTGATCACTTGTTTCAACCATTTTTTCAAGATCAAAATTTGTCAGTATTTTTTCAGGAAGATAGGACCCCGTCCCAATAATTTTGATTCTTTTTGCCATTTAACACCTCACTAATTTATACTATTTAACATTGTGCTCAGAATATTTTTCTCGATATTCTTACGCCCGGTCAATATGGCATTTTTTATCGCAAGTGGTGTAGAACGTCCATGGGCAATCAAACTTATACCATTTACACCGAGCAATGGCGCCGCACCGTATGTTTCGTATGTAAAATTCGCCATTTCCTTTTTCAATAGTTTATATGTAAAATATTTGTGAACGATTCCACTGCTATGTTTTACAATGCTCTTTAAAAACGGTGTGAAACTCTCCAATGTTTTCAAAACGATGTTACCGGTAAATCCGTCCGTGACAATAACATCACACTTCCCCGTAAGAATGTCATTGCCCTCTATGTTACCTATAAAATTCAAATCGCTTTCACTGAGTATTTTATAAGCTTCCAAAACCGTTTTTGTCCCCTTCTTGGCTTCACTACCCATGTTTAGAAGGCCCACGGAGGGGGTAGTGATATCGAGAATCTCTCCCGAATAGATACTTCCCAATTTTGCAAATTGCAAAAGATCTTCCGGTTTAACCTCGGAGTTAGCTCCCGCATCGAGGAGTAAAACAGGCTTGAGTTGTGTGGGGATTATGGCTGCAATAGCCGGGCGTCTTACTCCTTTCAATCTACCCAGGGTTAAAAGAGATGCTGCCATACAAGCTCCGGAGTTACCGGCACTTAGAAAGCAATCGGCATCTCCGTTTTTTACAAGTGAAACCCCTTTTACTATGGATGAGTCCGTTTTAGTGCTGACCGCAGTAGGAGCTTCATCCATTGATATGAATTGGGATGAGTGAACGATTTCGATTCTGGCAAGCAAATCCTTTGGAAAATCTCCGATTAAGGATCTTATTGTTTTTTCATCTCCAACCAGTAAAAGCTTAATATCGTCTTTTTCCGATAAAGCTAATTTTGCCCCCGATATATTGGGTTCGTAACCAAAATCGCCACCTGCAGCATCGATAGCAATCTTATATTTCATTACATTTTCTTAACAGTTACTATAACTTCCCTTTTATTATAATATCCGCAAGTCGGGCATACATGATGAGGAATCATGGGATTATGACATTTCGGGCAAAGTGCTATTGCAGGCTGTGCGAGTTTCCAATTTGTTCTTCTTTTTCTTCCTCTCGTTTTCGAGTGTCTTCTCTTTGGTACTGGCATTTTATCCTCCTTATAGTGCTAATTTTATATCTATATCTTTATCTTTCAATTTTATTCCCTTACAATCCGGGCTACATAGCGGTTTCATGGGAATTGAAGTAATAATAGTATCGTATACCATTTGAGTCAAATCGATAATAGAACCCGAATATTCATAAATTGCGGAATCTATATCCTTGTAATCCGTATCGTATGAACTTAAGTTTCTTTTGTTCTCGAAGTAAACATCAATATGTTCCGCAACATCCTTTTCGAAATGCCTTAAACAACGGGAGCATTCCAATTGTAGGGTAAAAACAATATCGTTTTTTGCAATAAATCTGTTTTTTACCCTGTGAATTTCCGAATGGACTTTTACGTATGAATTGTCTTTCAATGAATCGATATTCCATTTAGCAAAAGGAATATCAAAATCAAAAATGGCAAAATCCTCTATTTTCATAGAGTTAATTTCAAGCTCTTTCATAGGTGAATATATTAAACATATTGAATGATTTTGTCAAGCGGATTTAAGTAAATGCGGGTAGATAGGTATGAACATATTAACCACTTTGAGGAAAAATAGGCGAATATGCCTTACCCCTCCATGATTGTATCATTTTAAACTTATTTCGGAATCTTTCTTAGAATCATACCTGGTTTTAAGTAGGTCATGCTGAACTTGTTTCAGCATCTCTCATTATTTTTATTTATGAGACCCTGAAATAAATTCAGGGTGACATGGATGGGGAATGCGAGATCCTAAAATAATATTGAAATGAATTCAGAACAGGACTCAGGGTGACAGAAAGATAGTC
>QNBC01000110.1 GCA_003641665.1 candidate division TA06 bacterium | reverse complement strand
ATTTATAAATATAAAATAATTATTGTTTTTCCCATTTGATATCTTTATTCCAATTTTTGTCCATATTTAAATATTTATTGAATAGTGCTATAGCATTTTCCTTTGAAAGCAAGTCATTAGCCGAATATTGAACGCCGTTCTCTTTGTATTCGACCGTGTAACCTTTGTCCGAATATGCGGCCTGTAAAAAATCTTTATTATGGTTTAAAATGATGTAGAAATTTTCATCATTTAGTGAGTTAAAACATTGTGTAATTTTTTCGGGTGTTATGTTATTTAAAGTGTTGCCATTTGCCATTTCGATGCTAAATTCTTTTCCTGTTTTTGCTGTTTCGGAGGTTGTGTCGGATAAAGCGGTTACGTTTAATTTCTCGAATTCCGATTTTTTCTCTCTGTCCAATCCCAAACCGAACATCACCCAATCTTGATTATTGTAATTGGAAAGTAAAATCTCGTAAATGCTGTCAGTATTCGGGACATCAGCGAAATAAACATATGCCATCTTTATCTCTTTTCCCATCATTTTTCCTGATTTGTAACCGATTCCCCTGATTTTTCCATCCCAATTTTCGACAGCCTTTAAGTTTTCGCGAACGTTATCATCATCAAAATAACTTTCTGTAATGGCATATTTCAACACGCCCGAAGCATGTTTTTTCAATAATGCTACATCCTTGGTCTTATATGCTTTCAGTATCTCCTTAGCTGTGTCGATCAATTGGTTTTGTGCAAAAAGACTTGTGGAAATAAGCAATAGGAATACGGAAATTAATGTTAACTTTTTCATTTTTCTTTTCTCCTTTTTTTATTAAATGTGTTTTTAATGTAACAAAATAAATTATGTTTAATCATAATCGCCCCAAAACCGGAAAACCGTAACTGCATGTATTTGCTTTTTACCATTAAAAGCTCCTTTTTGTCCGGCTTCGGATAAAACCGGCCGGATATTGCGCCTTCATTATAACAAATAAAATGGGGAAATTCAAGTCATTCGATATATTTGGGGTAGATAGGTCCGCCTGCACTAAAGTTTCGGCGGGCAGGTATAAACATCGTATATTAAAATAGAAGTTGCGAGGAGACATATATTAACCACCTAATGGATATAAAGGAGGTGAAAGAGCGAGAAATTTCAGTATAATTTATCGAGGATAATGTTGAAGAAAATTGATGGGGCAGGAATTCTAAACGAGTCGAACGCGTTTATGGAAGTCGAATTTATGTTGATAAAAGAGTATCCGAAAGCGGGATATGATATTTTAAAGGGAATAGAGTTTTCCTGGAAAGTTGCGGATTTTGTTTTGCAACATCACGAAAGGATAGACGGATCGGGATATCCTCAGCATCTCAAAGGAGATAATATTTTACTTGAAGCGAGAATTATCGGTGTTGCCGATGTTGTTGAGGCTATGTCAAATCATAGACCATATAGACCGGCGTGGGGTTTGAATAAGGCTCTTGATGAAATAAAAAAGAATAGGGGAATTCTGTATGATCCTGATGTTGTTGATGTTTGCTTGAACATTTTTGGCAGCAAAAAATTCGAATTTAGTGCTTAGCATTAATCCTAAAAGAAAAACATACAGATTCTATTCGCTTTCTGTTGAAAAATTTTGAGAAACTATCGATTACCATTTTGTTTTTCAATTTATTTTTTTATATCTTTTAAAGAGGATTATCCCCATTATGGGAAGAATTAAATTTCCTGCTAATCCGATTGCACAATGAATATTTATAAAAGGAGAGTTTATTAACTTATTGCTGTAAAGGTAGAAAATAGTCCAGGAACTCACCGGAATATTAAGAACGATACTGACAATTAGTCCGGGATTATATATTTTTTTTGCTTTAATAGATAATATAATATGTGCTATTCCAGCAAAGAAAGAGAAATAAGGAATCCATATTCCAAGATTGTAATTGCATAATGATAGGAGTCCAAAAAGTGGTAATAGTATCCAGATGTACATAATATTAACAAAAAATATGAAATTCTCATTGAGTGGATTGGGTCCTGATTTAATTTTAAAAATATCTCTACCAAAAAATATATCAAATCCTCCGGGAAAAACATATTCCTCTGTTTCATGAAGCATATATAGGGGAGTCTGTAGAAGAATTAGAAAAATTATAAAATCCATGTTCTTTACAAATACAAAAAGAAAAACAAATAGAAACAAAGAAACCACAAACCCGACTTTGGCCCAGTCTCTTTTTAACCAACTGTAATAATCGGAAATTTTCATATTCTTTACTCCTTAATGATACTTGGTTTTAACAATATATCCGACTTAATTTGTAATAACATTATACCGTCCTCAAAAATGTCGATGGTAGATATAATTCCCATGATAATTACCAGGATTCCGGCAAATACCAAATACATAAATCTCATTCCTTCGCATTTCTAATATCTTCTTGAGATAATTACCTATTTCTTTTTTACTTTTTTTCTGGATAAATTTTGTTCCGGATGCTATAGTCCTTATTCCCGTCATCATAAAATAATATATAGCAGTGTGATTAAAAAGTCAAATAATTCTCGTTTTATGAGGTAGATAGTTTATCAATGTTAGTTAGAGAAAGATGAGATTCTATGCTTTAAACGGAACCGGAGCCACTGTAACGATACTGAAATAAATTCAGCACAGGATTCAGGGTGACAGGAGTTAGCGTATCCTGAACTTGTTTCAACATCTCACTTATTACCGATTAGTATGTTTATACTTGTCCGCCGAAACTTTAGTGCAGGCGGACCTATTTACCATCCGGTTCGCACGATGTCTTGACAAAATACGATTATAGAGTTAGATTTACTTGCTATGTTTTTGTGAATAGAATGAAGGAGGGTGTATGTATTACAATTGGTGGTTTTATGTTCTCCTGATATTATCGGGATATCTGATTGGCAGTATACCTTTTGCGGTTATTATTTCAAAAATAAAGAATATCAATATAAGGAAAAGAGGAAGTAAAAACCCCGGCGCAGCAAATGTTGCCCACACGCTGGGGTTCAAATTCGGGCTTATCGTGGGTTTACTCGATATATTGAAATCGGCTATTCCCGTTTTCATTGTAAATAGATTTCTAAATATTCCTCTCTATGTATTTGTTTTATTTTCTATCAGTTTTATTCTCGGACATAATTATTCGATATTTTTAAAATTCAAGGGCGGAAAAGGGGTTTCAACAGCTATGGGAGTGATTATTGCACTGACACCTATAAGCTATGTAATTGCTATGGCGGTTCTCATTTTATTTACGATAAAAAAACAGGTTGCTCCCGGTATGCTTGTGTTTTTTTCATTAATTCCTTTTTTGAATCTATGGTTATACCACAACGAACTTTATTTCACTATAGCGAGTATTATATGGCTTCTTCTCGTTTTCAGAAGAATCACATGTACGAGCAACTATTCGAAAGAGGCTGTAATTAACAAGTTTATTTATGATAACGAAAAGAAAACAGTAGCGAAAATTGTTTCGTTAAAAGGATGATTAGACAAGTGGAAAGTATTAATTCAAAACTTATAATTGAAATGCTAAAATCGGGGCTTGATGCTCTTTATGAGCATAAAAATTATGTCAATTCTTTAAATGTCTTTCCTGTACCTGACGGCGACACAGGCTCTAACATGTATATAACTTTGAAAGATGCTCTTGAAGGCAGTAATAATGGAAATAATGGTAGTTTTAAGAAAATAGTTAACAATGCGATTTATTCGAGTAGAGGAAATTCGGGGACAATCCTCTCAATGTTTCTAAAAGGGTTTTTGTCCAATTTAAGTAATAAGGAGAATATATCAACTTCCGAATTTATAAGAGCATTTTTAATGGGGTGTAAATCTGCTCGAGAATGCCTTGATAAACCTGTTGAAGGAACAATAATAACAGTTATGGATGCAGCGGGGAAAAGAATGCAGGAAGAAAGCAAGAGAGGAAGAGAATTTAAAGAGATACTTAGAGAAGGTTTAAAAGAGGCTAAAGCAACGTTAGAGAAGACACCGGATATATTGCCGATTTTAAAAAAGGCAAATGTTGTTGATGCGGGGGGACAGGGCTTTGTGTATATACTGCAGGGGATGAATGAGAGATTTGTTCGGGCATATAGAGAAGGGACCATAAAAAAGGAGAAAAACGGATTCGGAGGTTTTGATCTTTCAGGGCTGAAAGTGAATTTTAACCATACATTGAATAATCTGGCGGAAAACATCAGGATAAAAAATATAGGGAATATTTATAACAATTTACGATTACCCAAGATAGCGAATATATGGAAAAGGGATATTGAATTTAAATACGATGTTGAGTTTATAATTAACACGACGGGAAAAGAAAAGGCGATTACATCTATTTTAAGGAAATACGGGGACAGCATTATTGTAGTAGAAACGGATGTTGCAACAAAAGTCCATGTTCATACAAATGAACCTGAAAAAGTATTCGATGAATTAGAGAACAAAATAGGGGGATTGAGAAATAAAACGGTAGAAGATATGGACATGCAAAGAAACAGTGTAATAACGAAATTTCAAAAGGATTATCAAGTAGTAGTTTTAATTAAAAATTATGGATTTGAAGAGATTATAAGGGATTTTAATATAGATTATATATTTCATGTCAATAACCCTTCGGTGAACGAAATTGTCAAATTGATAGAGATAATAGATAACGGGAAAATACTCTTTCTTGTGTCGGACAAAAATCTCGAGATGGTAGTTAGACAAGCTCTATCTAATGCGGGGAAAGAAGGAAAAGTAATCTCATTTAGAAATGAAGTTTATCTTTTGAATGCAATTATCAATTACAATCCGAATGATGCGTATGAGGAAACTCTAAATAAAATAAACATTCCTGACAATTTTACGTCCGTTACAATTACAGAAAGTGCCAAGGATTGCATTTTTGACGGGAAACAGTTAAAGAAGGGGGAATTTATTGCCGTTACACATGACAATGTTGTTGCATCTTCACTAAATTTGGAAAGATGTATAGATGATGCAATAAATTTTATGAAAACCGAATTTAGTAGTCTTGCTACGATGTATGTTGATGAAAGGTATTTCGATCACCAAATGCTTGATGAAGTAAAATCACAGTACGAGCAATTGGAATTTGATATTTATAATGTTGGAAAGACCAATTTCATAATGATTATATCTGTGGAATGATGAATATATGTTGTTTAATCCGGAGGATATATGGTAAAAGTTATTGTGGATGATGCCGCTGAATTAGGGGAGGATTTAAAAAAGGAATATGATATTACGGTATTAAAACACCCGGTATATTTTGGGGAAGAGGACGTTATTAATCTTGAGTATTCAAAGTTTTCTGAAAGAATGAAAAATGGGGAGGTGTCGAGAACAACCTTGCTTTCTCAGGGGCTTTTGAAAGAGGTTTATGATAAAAATAGAGATACACCGATTATTTCCGTACATCTTTCCAGCGGACTAAGCGGAACGATACAATCGGCGAGAAGAGCTGCGGAGGAAACAGGCAGGCAGGATATCCATGTTGTAGATTCTTTAATGACCTGTTCGGGAGAGGCGCTTCTTGCCCTGCTTATTGCAAAAAAGGCTAAAGAAGGTGTAGGATTTGAGGAATTGAAGAATATGGCAACGGAAATAAGAGACAGAATAAAAATTTACCTGATAATAGAAAATCTTACATACCTCGAAAGATCAGGACGTTTGAGTAAAGGGAAAGCTATTATGGGTAACCTGTTCAAGATAAAGCCGATTCTTACAATGGATAAGGAGGGGAAAATACAGCCGTTTGACAAAGCGAGAACGAATATGCAAGTTATAAATAAAATAATTGAGAATGGAAAAAAATATGAGTATATTTTTGTAAACCGTTCCTATTATTCCGATTTAAATGATAGTATAATATCGGTACTGAATGAGAAGAGTGAGCACCTATTTGTTGCTGGCATGAATAATGTGGACCTTACCTACACTGGACCGAAAGCTTGGACAATAGCCATGTTTTAGTATGTGTGAGGGGTAT
>QNBC01000109.1 GCA_003641665.1 candidate division TA06 bacterium | reverse complement strand
CGGAGCAATGGTTAATCTCTTCGATTCATACGATATATTGAACTATATGTCAAAATACGGGTACGGTGCATTAATGGGCATTCTAAAAAATTGGGATTACATAAACCCTTTTATTTCTCATTCCAACAGTGCCCTGAAACGCTTAAAACCGGGATACGAAGCACCGGTAAGCATAGTGGCTTCATTGGGGCATTCTCCCGAAGAACCGTCGAGGAATAGAACTGTTTTGGTCGGACTTGTAAAGGGAAATTCTCCGAAAGCGACAAGATTCGAAATAAGAGCGGCAAATCCTCATACTAATACATATATGGCAACATCGGCAATACTAATCGGAATGCTTGACGGAATAAAATATGCACAAAACAAAGACCGGAATGCTCTACATAAAGAAATAACGAAAAAATACGGCAAAGAATCCGATTATCTTGAAAAAAACAGGGAATATGTTACAAACAAAAACATATTTAAGGATTATTCGAAACATGAAAGAGAAAAGCTTTTCGGAAAATCACCTGTTACTGTCTGGGATGTTATAAAAACCATAAGAAAATCGGATATTCCGATTTACAAAGACAGTCCTCTCAGTAACAAAATAATAGATTCATTTTATACAAGCGCACTTAACAAATGGCTGATTGAAATTAGAGAAAAAGAAATGCCGATGATCAGAAAGGAAATCGGGACATTTATCAGATATGAAAATTCCGAGAATAGTTTTGATGAAGCAAATTGGCATAAAGTCGATGCTTTGATAAAGGAGGTTTCCAAATCTTCGGAGAATAGAGAATCGATGATATCGAGTCTTGAAAAATTACTGAATACACAAAAGTTCGATTCGATTTCGAAAATATACTCTCACATAGAGGATAAAATGAACGAACTTCGGAAAGCATATAAAAATTATTTGAAAAATGTCATAAATAATACCTAAAAGGAGGTGTTTATGAAAAAAGCTTTCTTGCTAGCATTACTGTTAATCGTCCCTATTCTCTTATTTCCTTACGGGGCTTCGTGGAATCAAACAATTGAGAGCGATACCGTTAATCCCAGGATTAATATCGTTCATGTGGATTCCACAAATGATTCATCGTTTTACAATTTTCTATCCGCCATTCCTATGGCATACTTCCACAATGGAGGTTACACTTATTCATCACTTCTTATCACCGATGATATAAGCGATACAACGGTCGGTTATCTTATCGATGATTGGTCGACCTACCTCGATTCCCATAACGGTTTAGAGAGACATGCCAATTACATAGGGGATGTAAGTTCGCTTGTAATTAGCAATGTCAATTCAACTTTCGGAATTTCAAGTAGCGACAACTATGACACTATAAAAGGAACCCCTGATAAAATATCGGTGGAAATAGCAAAAAAGGATTGGTCATACTCACATTTTGCTGTTATTGCTCCTTTTATTTCACCAATCGATGACAATATCGCAATATCCATTGCAAACGCCGCAGCAATTGCATCAATGCATAACGCCCCGGTAATTTACACCGAACCCGATTCACTTTCCGACGAGGCGAAAATTACCATTACTTCTTTGGGCGTAGATAGTGTCATCATCCTGGATGTTGGAAACAACCTAAGTTCAACGGTAAACACCCAACTATCAAGTATGGGTATCTCCTATGTGAACAGTTTAACCGATGCTCCATCGATTGTTTCTTATATAAGAAATCTTGCAGGGCGTTCAAATCTCTGTGCAGTAATTAATAAAAATCAAATTTTACCGGCGGCACTTGCAGCAGCTCGCTATAAGGGATATGTTCTGTTCTTACCCGATAATGTGAAGAAAATTGCTAATGATTTCAAAAAGAAAATACTTGCCGATAGAGAACTACATTCGTTCTATAAACTCACGGAAATTCCCTCCGGAAAAGAGTATGTCAGAGCGGGTGAAGACACAATCGCCACGAATTTTTACAACTGGCTTTCAACAATGAACGGTGATGATCCGAACCACCTTGAGACAGTCATAACATTCGAGCCTCAAGGTACAGGTGGGGGAAATCTTGAAACAACATTCGAAAGAGCCATCTCCGGAGACCCTTCCAATTTAACAAGAAAAGGTGCTATCACAGGTAGAATGCCTTTGAATTGGATACGTAACATTGCACTTGAAAACAGAAGTGTGATGTATGATGCACTTATCTTTGCAAACCCCCGTCCCGCACATATAACGGAAGCTATGAATGCATACGAAGTTCAACATGCTGTCGACCAGGGAAGCCCTGTTCCCGATGCATGGGGACAAAACCATATAATTAATGAAATCTTCGGATGGCCGTCGGCAGGTTGGACATCTACCGACAGCTTCTTCCCGTGGGATGCAATCCATACTAACCCGCCTACTCTATCCCCTATTTTACCCCCGGGTCCCGGTGACGGAGCGGGTTATGACCCCGGTCAATTTTCATCATTTCTTGCAAAGGGATACGATGTGGTTTTCCATAGCGGAGCACATGCAGGCTCGGGACAGCATCCAGCTCAACCCAGCGTTGATAATATCGGATTTGTTAACGATGTAAATAACGGATCGGCATTCCTTTATTTCAGTTGTCATGGCGGAGGAACGCTTATTGCCGTTAGAGACATTGATAACGGCATAGCACAAGATAGTGATGGAGAAACATGGGGTGCCGCTTACTGGCCCGATGACGACGGAAGAACATACGACGGTTCAAGCGGAGGCGATTATACGCAATCGGATCTTAACAATGATCTGACAAATACTCATTCCATGATGATAGGTTACAACGCATGCGAAATGGCAAACGGTTATATGAATGAAATTTTACTCATTCACGGTGGTGTAATGTCCATCGGCAGTTACACATCCGTCTCATTTACAGGTTCCGGATGGTGGTGGAACGTCTGGGTTCACCTTGTAACTCATGAGGGGTACACGGTTGGCGAAGCCGCCGCCTATGCAACTGCAAGAGTAGCTGATCTCTATGTTCCCACAAAGGACAGAGCTTCAGATAACACTCTCCAATATGTAGTTTACGGTGATCCCAACACACAATTCGTTCAAACAGATTGGACAAATCCATCCCCTGCTCCGATAAAAACGGATTATAACGGACATGTGCCCGATAAACCGGCTAATCAAACACTCGGAACACTTGTCCCCGATTCGATAAATGTATCGGTCGATACGACAGTGACGGTAACTCTGAAAGATTCCGTAGGAAATCCAATAGATTCAGGATTCGTGACGATCAGCGGTTACGGTGTTAATTTGAGCGATTCTACCGATGCATCAGGTGAAGCGGTTTTCACATTTGCCCCCCCATATGGTGAGAACCTCCTTGTAAAGGGAACAATACATAACTTCGCCACCTATATCGACACACTTTACGTGATTAACGCAAACGATTTTACAGGCATTACCGTAAGCGCTTCATGTCCTTCGGTAGGACTTACGGATACACTCGCTTTAGGCGTAAGCGGTACAATTATAATACACGCCGATCAAAGTAATTATTCGGTAAAAATATCGAACTGCGGTCTTGATACAACGGTGAATATAACGGCTTCCGATGATACACTTACAAATGTGGTTCCCACATCTACGGGCAACATACAACTCGTATTTCTCAAAGACGGTTACAATATTCACTCCGAGCAAATCCCCGTTGTAGAGGCTTACGGAACACTTTCGGGAAAGGTTTTGGATACATCTTCGGTTGCCATCTCAGGTGCCTCTGTAAAGGGATATCCTCTCGGAAGCGACACATCCGTTACAACGGCAACATTCAATCTAACCAGCAACGATACGGGATATTACAGTGTTCCCGATTCGATTCTCTGCGGAAGTTACGATGTATATGCAAGCAAATTCGGATATCTTGCCAAACATGATACTGTTAATGTACTTTACGGAGCCAATACGCACAACATTACAATAACTCCCGCTCCCATGGGTAAATTAACAGGCATTGTCTCGGATACTTCCGGTACACCTCTTAACGCTTCTATATCACTCTACAGATCCGATAACGGAACACTCTATAAATCAACTACTTCGGATTCGGTAAACGGTGGATCCTATGAGATTGATTCAATAACATATTTTTCATACACCGTCAAAATTTCGGCTCCTTATTACAGACTCAAAACGGATACGTTGACTATCAATTCCGACAGCACGAACAGAGACTATGAACTTCTACCGCAAAGCGGAATACTCGTAATAAACGACCCGGGTTCAAAGGAATACGACAACAAGTGGTTCGATAAAACATTAAGAGAGGTTAAAACAACCGACATCGAAACAAAGTCTGCGGATTCGATATACGCTTATCTTATCGAGCTTGGTTATGATGCAACACTTGAAACCGCATCCTCGACCGATCCGTCAACATGGTCCGGTTATAAACTCATTATTTGGAGTGCAGGTATCAATACATCTCCACTATCAAATGCAACATGGAGACAAAACCTTATCGATTACGTGTCTTCAGGTGGAAAACTTATGGTGGAAGGCGGAGAGGTTGCTTATGACATGATATCTTCCGTAGGCGACTCGGCTTTCTATAATAACGTTCTTCATGCATACGATTGGGACAGTGATAATGCCGGGAACCTCGGTGTAGTTAGCGGAATGGAAACGCACCCCATTGCAACCACACCGAACAGCCTTCCGTCGGAAATCGACATAACGTACGGCAGTTACGGTGATCAGGATGCGGCAAAGATAACATCTGATGCTTACGTCGTCTATGCCCCCGCATCATATCCTTCAGAGGGCGGTATAATCGTATACGATAACAACGCCTCACCACAGAGCTGCCAAATAGTAAATTATCTCTTCAATTTCGCCGCTCTGAGCGATCAAACGATAGCAAAAGAGCTTCTGCAAAATACCGTTGAATATCTACTCGCCATGGAAAATCCTCCTGCATCATCAATAAGCGGTACAATATCATGCTCTGACGGAGGATCTCCTGACGGTGCTGTAATTTCCATTAAAAGCGGAGGATTCGAGGCTTCCGATACGGTTTCCACATCGGGAACATACCTATTCGATAATCTCTACGCCGGAGATTACAGTATTACCGTAAACAAACATAACTACGCCCAATTAGATACGATTATCCCTCTTGCGGATTCACAACAAATAACGAATCTCGATTTCGTACTGAATCCCGTAATCGAAACAACATTTGTTTCAAACGATACGATTGACATACCGGATGACAACACGACAGGCATATACGATTCAATCTATGTTGACGGGAACAGAACCATAACGGATATAAAGGTTTATGTGAACATTGCTCATACATACATCGGTGACCTTACCGTTGCACTAATCGGTCCCACGGGTGATAGTGTCGTATTACATAACAGAAGCGGCGGCAGTAGTGATGATATAGTAGGCTGGTATCCAACAGAACTCACGGTCGATGGTCCCGGAAATCTTGGTGATTTTATTAATACAAACGCTTTCGGTTACTGGCGTCTACACATTGCCGATCATTCTTCTTATGATACGGGAACATTGAATCAATGGCAATTGTACATACAATCTCCTACGGGTATCTCAAAAATCATGAAGAGGAAAACACCCGTTAAACCTGACATTAAACTGCTCTACAATAAATTATCATTGGGAAAACTCGGAATGATTCTTGCAATACCAACAAGCATGTCAGGTAAAGATATCAAAGCTTCTATTGTTGATTTGTCCGGCAGAACGATAGACACTCACAATTTCGGAAAACTAGAAAGTGGATATCACAGAGAAAATATCGATATATCGAAGTTACATCGCGGCATATTCTTCATAAATGTCAACATTGGGAAAGAACCGATCACAAAGAAATTCATAGTTATACGATAAACTGTTTTAAGGCGGGTGAGAAACTCACCCGCCTTAAAAGGAGGATTGAATGCGTAAAATTTTACTTATTTTGATACTTGTTTTAATAACACTACCGCTTTTTGCTAAAGATATGCTCGTAGAAATCGACGTTCACAACCGAAACAATT
>QNBC01000108.1 GCA_003641665.1 candidate division TA06 bacterium | reverse complement strand
GATGTTTCATTCGGTTTCGAATGGGACGGTACATTCGATTCATGTAGTGTTGTTGCGAACGGAATGAGTATTCCTCTCGGAAGCACCGGACTATTGCTTGACGGGGCAGGGGGAGGATTGTACCATTACACGTCTCCGAGCGAGTATTGGGAAGTTATGCTTACAGGTGATGTAGTAGATGCTACACATGCTTTTGACATAAACGGGGCTCTTACCGTAACGACAACAGGACAGATTTCCGGTGTGGGACATATACTCGTTGCTAACTACACGTATGGAAGTGCATCATTTGACATAGATATACCCGCCGATACCATTGGAGCAAGTGCATGGCTCGGAGAGGATCCCGATGAAGGGATAGAGGCATGGGGACTCTATATCAAAGGACAGCAGAATGTTCATTTCAATTGGGTACAGACGATATTTAATGGAAACGGAGATCTCGAGATAGAGGTATGGTTTGTTCAACTCGGAGCACAATCGGGTTTTGCTTACAATGAGGATTATCCCTACAATTATGGACCTTATTATATGGAAAAATTATGGAATGACGGTTTAGGGGCGGCAGGCGATGTATTCGGAAAATTATACGGATTTACCGTTGTGTGGACAGGTTCGGATTTCGATTTCGACACCTGGACGAGTTCCGAATCGTATCAACCGGGTAATGCACCTTATGTAAAAGAGCTGCTTTTCTGCGGACCTTATCCGCATGTCAACCTTAATTACGATTATCTCGGAGGGGAGTCCAATGTCATGCCTTATGACAGCTACAATTCCGTAGGTGGTAAAACATGGCATAGCGAAAGAGCGGATAATACGGGCGTTTTTGATTTGCTGGCTCTAACGGGAGCTTCAAGCAATCAAGTTGAATACGGATACACCTACATTTACAATTCTGCCGATACCGTTATTAACGCTCAAATGTTATCTGCCGCCACAGGAGCATATAAAATAATATTGAATGATAACCAGGTAGGATATTACCCCACACAGACTTATTTGCAAAACGATAGGGACACGACAATATTACCGTTGCATCACGGTTGGAATAGATTGATGTTGAAATTCCTTAACAGTTACGGTTCCGATTGGCAGTTTTGCATGAGAATAGGAGACGGAAGCGGTAACGAAATTGCCAACCTGACAACTCAGTCGGATAATCCGGAAGCTTCTGTTGTGTATCATGACAAATATGACAGTTATAATTACAACAATTGGAATATGACAGGAAATTTAGCACTTGATAACAGAACTCTAAAGATGACTGCAAACGGAACATCGGATAATACGAAAATAGAATACAAAACGGAATATAACAGAATCACAAGTCCGGTGATGAAAACGGATTTTTATTTGACAGGTACCGATCATTCCGATTCGACGTTTATATGTGCTGAGGGGTACGATTCAACGGGAACAAGGAGAATTTTCGGTGTTGTTTACTGTTATCCCGGTAGTAAAGGAGAGACAGGTAATGATAAAGTGTATCTGGTAAATCCGGAAACCGGAAAAATTGCAACTTCAAGAGGAGAGAGAAGCAGCATTGATTTAAATACATGGTATACCGAAGAGCTTGTTTTCGAACCGGAATTAATCAAATGTTACGTATATAAAAGAGGTACTACACGACCGATAACGCCTCTTTTCATAAGCCATTCGACGGATTGGAATCCAAGATTATTTGCCGCGGCGGGAGGGGCGGACAATATTACATATTTGGATAATACGGTTATGAAAGAAGTCTACAAAACAGATAATACCCAAATTGCTGAAACACCTCATCCTTACCCCAATAATTATACGAATAGCTGGATTATGAAGTCTCCGGGTGCATCGGCAATAAGGTTGCATTTTTCGGACATTTCTCTCGAATCGGGGTATGATTCTATATACGTTTACGATAAGAATGGTTCATTATGGGAGGCTTTAACGGGAAATATCGGTGAATATACATCAACGATGATACCGGGTGACTATGTGATTTTAAAGATCAAAACGGATCAGAGTAACGACTCATCGCAGTACGGTTTCAAAGTTGATTATATCCAATATACCGATGAGAAACCCGTATGGAATCCAATTAACGAAGCGATATCGACTCCCCATCAATATGCTAATAACTATTCGAATACATGGACGATAAATGTACCGGGAGCCAATGCCGTTAGAGTTAGATTTACCAATTTTTCTCTCGGGTACGGTGATGTCGTTAATATTTACGATGCATATGATAATTTATATGCCACATATATGGGTGAACTCGGAGATTTTACGAGTGTGGAAATTCCGGGAAATAGCATGAAAATAGAATTTATTTCGGATGATGCAAATCAGGGATACGGATTCGATATAAAGCATGCCGAGTATCTGACTCCCGATTGGCAGGGAGTGAAAGAGATAAGGAAACCAAGTAAAGAAACTCCGTCAATAACTAAAATATCAAGTGTATCTCCCAATCCAATGAAAGATGCGAGTATTATTAAATTTGCTCTTTCAAAATCCGGGAATGTCAAAATCGATGTATACAACAGCGCAGGCAGACGTGTGGTTGCTCTTATCAACGGAACGATGGGGGCGGGATATCACACCGTAAGATGGCAAAGAAAGGACGGTAGTGGAAGAATTCTACCGCGAGGCACCTATTTTATAAGATTAAAAACCGAAAGCATTACAGATGTTAAAAAGATTGTCATTCTGAATTAATGGAGGAAAAGATGAAAAGGACGATATATCTGCTTATATTCACAATGTTTCTGGCGCTTGCGGTATACGGATTTGACCCGGTATTTTTAAGCAGCCTTTCACCGGAATCGTTAAGAAGTGCCACATATAATTATACGGTCACGGGTTATAATGGAACAATAATAAACGGTGTTTTAATGGCAAAAGTGCAGGACAATAATGAAATTTTAGTATCTATGAAAATTGGGGAAAGAAAAAAGAGAGCATTAATTCGCTATTCATCGAATAGAGGAGATGGTATCGATGCATTCTATATTTATAACGATAGCGGTGAAAAGATACCGTTTTACGAATCGTCGAAAAGAAATCAAAAGCAAAATCCGAACAATGCCCTCAATAAATACGAGCTTGTTTACCGTAAACCTACGAATGTCAGGACATTGGCCGGAACATTTACGGTTACGGAAAGTAAATACAGAAGACACAACATAAAAAAGATCAATAAGAACGACCTTGAGATGATTACGGAAACCAACGATGAAATTATTGTGGATGAATATCATGGATTTCCCGTGCAGATCCTGGAAGATAAAAATGTTAGGCACAGGATAGTGAATTTGAGGGATACGACCATGATTATCCCGAACAAAAGAGATAATTTGGTAAAAAGAGTTAAAATTGAGATTACATCTTATGAAGAGAATCATTGAGATTTTTACTATTGTTCTGCTGTTTAATACAATGGCATATGGGGGAGAGATATTCTCCCCCGGGAACGCTTCGTTTAGCGGTTATGTAAAAACTGTCGGTTCCATGCCCATTGCCGGGTGTCGTGTCTACGCATATGATTCGTTAGGGAACGTATCAGCTTTTATGGAAACCGATTCAACGGGATATTACTTGATTTCCGGTATTGCGGCAGGTGAATATAGAGCCAAGACGTTAAATCAGTCCGGGTACGTAGATGTTTGGTATGTTAATGGAAGCAGCTGGGACGAAGCAACTCCTTTCACTATTCAGGACAACGATACGCTATCAGGTGTAGATTTTAATCTGAATTATGGAGGATGTATCGAAGGACAGGTTAAGAACAGTTTGAACGAGCCGATAGAAGGTGTTTTTATCGATACTTACGATACGTTGCAGAATTTCGTAACATCGGCGATAAGTGACAGTTCGGGTATCTATTTTATCAAAGGTCTTACGACAGGACATTATAGATTACATACGGAAAACAACGCAGGTTATATAAACGAGTGGTACGATAATAAAGCATCCTTTGAAATGGCAGACAATATAGATGTGACGATGGGTGATACCGTTTCGGGAATATCGTTTCAGCTCCAGCCGGGGGGTATTATAAGCGGATATGTAGTTGCTTCCGATTCAGGGACACCAATCGCCGGAATCACCGTATCGCTTTACAATCCGAACCAGTCGCTTTACAAAAACACACAGACCGATTCAAGCGGTTATTATGTTCTTTATTCCGTTGAAAATGGCAATTACAAGATAGGAACATACAATTCTTTCGGTTATGTGGATCGATTCTATAATAATAAAGATTCATTTGAATCTGCCGACACTCTTTTCGTTCAGGGAGATACGTTAAGTAATATCAATTTCGTACTGGTTTACACGGGAATCCCGCAAAATGTAGGTTCTAAGAAATACAATATAAGAGCGTTTTTTATCGGCAAAAAACTGTTCCTGGAAGGATTACCATCGGGAGAAAAGGAAGTATCACTATTTGACATGAGTGGTGCTTTATTGAGAAAAGAAAAAGTCGATTGCAAATATGTAACATTCAATTTCAATAATAGAAGGAACGGTGTTTATTTTATAAAATCAAAAGGAACGGTAAATTTCTGTAAGAAAATTATTTATATAGAATAATTTTGTTTACTCTGAAAAATCGTAACACATTTCCTACTACACCTTTAATATTAAGGGACATTTCCACTCTTACGAATTTTTTGCTTTTCTTATCGAAATAATATGTACTTGAGGAGTTTTCCCCATCTGCGAGGTGTGTTTCCGAGTATATTTTAAAACATCTGATTTTACCCCGTGTAGTGAGAATCACAGTATCCCGTACTAATGTATTGTATTTATAAGGTATTTTTTGTTTTTTCCTCTCGGCAATTCCTCTACCGTTCCAGGACAGGGAATCCCTTAAAGGAAATTTAAATTTTATGCTTTGACTCTTATCTATCAAATTTTCATTAAATGTTAGAAAGTGTATATGTTTCGATTTGTTGTAAATAGAACTGTCATCATATGTATATAGATTTGAAATGGTTAAATTGGCAAACTTTATATTTTGCTCGATTGTGGAATCGGTTATAAAATATTTTACGGTAATATTTCCCAAATTGGATTTGAAATATTCTATTTCTCCGTCTTTATAAGCTGTGTATTTAAATGTTGCAAAGAGGGGGATAAAGCTGAAAATACAAAGAGTAAAAAGAAAGATTTTACGATTTGGATATCTCTGAGACGGCATTTATTTCATTCCCTTTTGTAAGAGCGATTTTTGTTAGCAAAGGTCCTGCAAGTTCGGTTACAATAGTTGTTCCGAGGGCTATTGCAACAATCAAATCGCTAAGCGAAGGGAATTGTTGGGCTGCGACCACACATAGGCCGATGGCAATTCCCGCTTGAGAAATAAGCCCCATTCCTGCATATTTGGTTACTGTGGTAGGGGCGTGTGAAATTTTGCCTCCGATAAACGTACCGACATATTTCCCGACAAATCTTCCGATGAGGTATCCAATAGCTATCTTGCCAAGTTTTATCAACATTTTTAATTTGAGTCTTGCTCCGGCTAAGACGAAGTATAGCAAGTAAAATACGGGACCGAATGTGTCAAGAGATGAGAACAGATGTTTTTTCTTTTTAGACCAGTTGGTTATGAGAAAACCCGCCGTCATGGAAGCCAAAAGCGGAGATAATTCAATTCCCCTGAATCCGTTTTGTATTAATCCACCGAACGAAAGAAGTATTCCAAGAGTCAGAACTATATACTCTATTTCTGTTCGTGCGTATTTAGCGAGGAGATTAATAAGATATCCGGCAATGATTCCGACGATGACTGAAATCACAAGTCCGATTATGATTTGTAGAACTATTACAGGAATTTGCAAGTGTTGAGCACTATTCATGTGAGATTGAAGAATAGTGGATGTTATGGCATATAGAGTAAGACCGATTGCATCATCTATTCCCGTACAAGCCAATAAAACCTGCGAAATGGGACCTCTTGCCCTGTATTCTTTGATAACTGTAACGGTTACCGCCGGAGCGGTAGCAGTTCCGATTGCCCCGATAAGAAGGGCTTGTAGTAAGGGTAAACCGGCAATGTAGACGAGGAATGAAATGAAAATAAAGGCGGCTATGGATTCCAAAACAACAATAACCGCTATGGGTTTCCCCAATCGCTTGAGACCATTTATATTCAATTCTCCTCCCACGTTGAATGCGACGATCATCAATGCAAAATTGATAACCCAGGTGAGAGCCATATTC